>CBHTVL010000368.1:0-3140 GCA_966096475.1 uncultured Burkholderiales bacterium | reverse complement strand
GCGTCACTAGACGAGCTGTACGACCTCGGCACCGCGATCAACGGCCAGATTGTCAGCATCGCGGCGACCCTTGACCACTGCCACGTGCCGGGCCGAACCGAGCACGGCGCGCTCGCCGAGGAAATCGAGGCCGGTGAAGGCGATCGCGGTTTCGTTGGCGGGATTCGACTTGATGATCTCGACCACTTCGTTGACCACCTTGTCGGTGCGCTCCAGCGTCGCGCCATCGGGCAGGAATACGGCGGCGATGTAATAGCCCTGGTCTTCATCCGGCACCAGCGAGCCTGGTGTGCTGCGCCACAGACCGAAGGTGAGTGCGACCATGCCGGCGAACAGCAGAATCGCAATCAGGCCCCGGCGCAGCATCCACGTCACGCCATCGACATAACGGCCGGTCATGCGGGCAAACCAGGCGTTGAACCAGGTAAAGAAGCGGCCCGGTGTGCCGTGCTGGCGTTTGAGGATCAGCACGCACAGCGACGGGGTCAGCGTCAGCGCGACAATGCCTGAGATCACCACGGCGATGGAAATGGTCACCGCAAACTGGCGGTAAAGTTCACCGGTCAGTCCGCCGAGGAAGGCGATCGGCACAAACACCGCGCAAAGTGTCAGCACGATGGCGATGATCGGACTGGTGACTTCCTTCATCGCCTTGATCGCGGCTTCACGCGCCTGCAGGTGCTCCTCATGCATGATGCGTTCGACGTTCTCCAGCACGACGATGGCGTCATCCACCACAATGCCGATGGCCAGCACCATGCCGAACAGCGTCAGCGTGTTGATGGAATAACCGAGCAGCAGCAGGCCGGCAAAGGTGCCGATCAGTGAAACCGGTACCGCAGCGAAGGGAATCAGCGTCGCGCGCCAGTTCTGCAGGAACAGGAATACCACCAGAAAGACCAGCGCCATCGCTTCCAGCAGGGTGTACACCACCTCGCGGATCGACACTTCAACAAAACGCGTCGTGTCGTAGACCACGGTATGGGTGAATCCCGGCGGATAGGCTTCGACCAGCGGCGCCATTGCCGCTTTCACACGGTCGGCAGTGGCCAGTGCATTGGCATTGGGCTGCAGGAAAATACCCACAAGGGTCGCTGTTTTGCCGTTCACGCGGCCGATGAAGTCGTAATCCTTGGAGCCGAGCTCGACGCGCGCCACATCTTTCAAACGCAGCAGCGAGCCGTCAGGGTTGGCGCGGATCACGATGTTCTCGAATTCCGCGGGTTCCGACAGCCGGCCCTTGGTGGTAATCGTGTAAACCAGTTCCTGCGGCCCGCCGGTCGGCGACTGGCCGATCTTGCCGGCGGCAAACTGGGCGTTCTGCTCATTCAGTGCGCGCGTCAGATCGCCCGGGGTCAGCTTCAGCTGTGCCAGACGGTCCGGACGCGTCCAGATCCGCATCGCATAATCCTTGGCACCGAAGATCTGCACATTCGTGGTGCCCGGCACGCGTTTCAGCGAGTCGAGGATATTCAGCGTGACGTAGTTCGAGATGAACAGATCATCGCGGCTGCCGTCAGGCGAACTGAAGGCGATCACCTGCAGGAAGGACGAGGAACCTTTTTCGACGCTGACGCCCTGACGCCGGACTTCCAGCGGCAGTCGCGGTTCGGCCTGTTTGACGCGGTTATTGACGTTGAGCGCTGCGGTATCGATGTCGGTGCCGATGTCGAAGGTCACCTGGATTTCGAGCACGCCGTTCGAGGTCGAGTTCGAGCTCATGTAGAGCATGTGCTCGACGCCGGTGATCTGGTTTTCCAGCGGTGCGGCGACGGTCTGTTCGATCACTTGGGCTGACGCGCCGGGATAGACGGCACGTACGGTGACCACGGGCGGGGCGATTTCCGGATATTGCGCGATCGGCAGCACGCGCATCGCGGCAAGGCCGGCCAGCACGATGAATATCGATACCACTACCGCAAATATCGGGCGGTCTATGAAAAAACGTGACATGGTTTTCAGTCCGCCGGGTTCAGGATTTCACGGCCGGCTTGGCCGCGGGTTTTGCTGCAGGCTTGTCGCCGGCGGGCTTGCCGTCGCCTTTGGGCGCTGCCGGTTCAGTGACATTGACGGGTGCGCCGGGGCCGATTTTCAGCACACCGTCGACGATCACCCGTTCGCCGGCCTGCAGCCCTGAATTGATGACCCAGCCGTCGGCCGCCCAGGCGCCGACTTCCACCGGACGCGGTTCGGCTTTGGATTCGGCATTCACCACATAGACGAATTTGCCGCCGGGGCCTTCGAGCACCGCGCGCTGCGGCACGACGATGGCTGCCGGCCGTGTCGCTCCCGACAGGGCGATGCGCACGAATTCACCGGCGCGCAGCTGATTGGCGGGATTGGCAAACTCGGCACGCGATTCGCTGGTGCCCGTCTGCGTATTGACCCGTACATCGCTGAAATTGACCGCGCCGGTTTTGGCGTATTCACGGCCGTCACCCATCTTGAGTGTGGCTTTGAGTTTGCCATCGGCAGGCAGTTTGATGCGGCCGGCATCGACATCGCGGCGCAGGGCGAGGTGATCGCGGTCGGAAACCCCGAAAATCACATACATCGGATCGGTCTGGGTGACGCTGGTCAGCAGGACGCCGGGACCGGAGACGAGCGTGCCTTCGGAGACGGCGCTGCGGGCGGCAACACCGGTAATCGGCGATTCAACGCGGGTCCACTCCAGATTGAGGTTCGCTTCATTGAGGCGGGCGCGAACGCTTTCGACCTGGGCGCGGGCGATGCGTTCACCGGAGGTCGCATCGTCGAATTCCTTCTGGCTGACGGCCTTGGCTTCGTAGACGGGCTTCAGGCGCGCCAGTTCGCGTTGCGCCTGCTGTAATTGCGCTTCGGCGACGCCGAGATCGGCGGTTGCACGGGCCTGGGCGAGTTTGAACGGGGCGGGGTCGATTGAAAACAGCGATTCGCCCTGACGCACGGTGCTGCCTTCCTTGTAGTTGCGTTTCAGCAGGATGCCGCTGACCCGCGCGCGCACTTCCACTTCGCGGTAGCCGGCGGTCTGTGCGGTGTATTCAAGAACCACCGGCACGTCCCGCGTCTCGGTGGTGATGACCGACACCGGCGCCGGCGGATAGCCGCCCGGAGGTCCGCCGGCAGGGCCGCAGGCCGCGAGCAGTGATGCCGCAATGAGT
>CBHTVL010000367.1:0-3143 GCA_966096475.1 uncultured Burkholderiales bacterium | reverse complement strand
ACGTGATCCTGCGCGGCGGCAAGGCGCCGAACTACGATGCCGCCAGCGTGGATGCCACCGGACGCAGCCTCGCCGAAGCCGGCATACCGGCGCGCATCATGATCGATTTCAGCCACAGCAACAGCAGCAAGAAGCCGGAAAAACAGGTGGATGTCGCACAGGATGTCGCCAATCAGGTTGCCAGCGGCGATGACCGTATTTTCGGCGTGATGGTGGAAAGCCACCTCAAGGCCGGCCGTCAGGACCTGCTGCCCGGCAAACCGCTGGTGTATGGCGTCAGCATCACCGACGGCTGCATCGGCTGGGATGAAAGCCGCGGCGTGCTGGAAGCACTCGCGGAAGGCGTTCGCAAGCGCCGGCTCAAGGCTGTGGCCAAGGACTAGCCGGAACTTCACAAGGTGATATGAGCGAAGAAAACTTCACGGCAACCGACCGCGGCAACCTCGACAAGCTCGAGCGCGTGGGGGCGGGCACGGCTGTTGCCAGTGAAATTTTCGGACTCGTCGGCAAGTCGCAGTTTTTCACCGAGTTCTCCAGAGAAGACATCTCCACGCTGGCCGGTTATATGGAGGTGTATCGCGCGCAGCCCGGCGAAATCCTCATCCGCGAGGGTGATGAGGGCGACTTCATGGTGCTGATCATCGACGGCGAAATCGATATCCTGAAAAAAAGCCATCGTGCCGAACAGCAGCACATGACCAGCGCCGGCCCCGGCATGACGCTGGGAGAAATGTCGATGATCGACGGCGAGCCGCGTTTCGCCACCTGCATGGCTTCGCAGCCGACCACCTTTGCCGTGCTGTCCCGCGACAGTATGGCGAAAATCATCCTCGACCATCCCAGCCTCGGTTCCAAAATTCTGGTGAAGATGGTGACCATGCTGTCGCTGCGCCTGCGTCAGACCAGCGCGCGCATGCTGCGGATGATGGACGAAGTCCGCTAGTTTTCTGCCGCATTCCCCGCAGTTCATGACATGTTCCGTGATCCCGGCCGTCCGCCGCATCGCTGCTGTTGCCTTGCTGGTTTTTTCGTTCGCGACTCCCGCGCTGGCTGATCCCGTCCGGGCCATCGATGCACGTGGCACCACGCTGCATCTGACGCAGCCTGCGCAGCGCATCGTCACGCTGGCGCCCAATCTGACCGAACTGGTTTTTGCCGCCGGCGCCGGTGAGCGGCTCGCCGGTGTCGCCCGTTTCAGCGATTACCCGCCGGCGGCACGCCGGCTGCCGGTGGTCAGCGAT
Organism: uncultured Burkholderiales bacterium; assembly: GCA_966096475.1. GTDB lineage: Bacteria > Pseudomonadota > Gammaproteobacteria > Burkholderiales > SG8-41. The sequence goes on along the minus strand of CBHTVL010000367.1, from coordinate 1,902 downwards.
GCGGTGCAGTTCGATCTCGAGCGCATGCTCGTGCTGCGCGCCGATCTGGTGCTGGCCTGGCAGGGTGGCACGCCGCCGGATGCGATTGCGCGTCTGGAGCGTGCGGGCTTGCCGGTTTTTGTGGCCGGCGCATCAGGGCTGGATGACATCGCGCGCAACATCACGGCGATTGCGCAGCTTGCCGGCACGGCTGCGGCCGGTGCGGCAGCGCGGGCGGTGTTTGATGCCGATCTGCGTGTCCTGCGCGCGCGCCGCCCTGAGGGTGCACCGGTGCGCGTGTTTTATGAAATCTGGGACCGGCCGCTGATGACGGTTAACAAGGCGCACCTGATCAGCGAAGTCATCACGCTGTGCGGCGGGGTCAATGTATTTGCCGGACTGCAGGCGCTGACGCCGGAAGTGTCGCGCGAGGCGCTGCTTGCGGCGCGACCCGATATCGTGCTCGGCGGCAGTTCCGCGGACACGCCGGCCGCTTTTGCCGCGCGCTGGGCATCAATGCCGCCGCCGTTCAACGCCTGGACGGCACGCCATCTGCCAGCCGATCTGATGCAGCGGCCGACGCCGCGCATTCTGGAGGGCGCACGCCAGTTGTGTGCGCATCTTGACGGGGTGCGGAGCGCAAGGCGCTGAGACTGCCGCTGTTCTGCGGGACAATCAGATCTGTTCGTCAGACCTGCCTGTCAGATCTGATTATCAGACTGCTTTGCGGCCCTGCTGCCAGTGCACATCGCTGCCGCCGCCGGCGTGGTTGAGCACGCGCGCCAGTACAAACAGCAGGTCGGACAGCCGGTTCAGGTATCGCGCCGGCAGGGCATGCAGATTTTCGCTTTGCCGCAGACCGGTCAGCGTGCGTTCGGCGCGCCGGCACACCGTGCGCGCCACATGCGCCAGTGCGGCGGCCCGACTGCCGCCGGGGAGGATGAATTCGCGCAGCGGCGGCAGATCGGCATTGAACTGCTCGATCAGACCGTCGATGCGGGCAAGGTGGGCTTCGCTGACCAGCGCGTGGCCGGGCAGGCTCAGTTCTCCCCCGAGATCGAACAGGTCGTGCTGAATGCCGACCAGCGCTTCGCGAACGGTGTCCGGCAGCGTCTCGGTGAGCAGCAGACCGATATTGCTGTTGAGTTCATCGACGTCGCCCATGGCGGCGACCCGCGGCTGGTACTTGGCGATGCGTTCGCCGGATGACAGTCCGGTACTGCCGTCGTCGCCGGTGCGGGTCACAATTTTTGAAAGCCGGTTAGCCATTGGGAAAATCCTGAAAGAGGAGGCGCATTATAAGCGCGCCCGTGCATGTCGCGGGGTGCGTGTTAATCTGATGTGCGCATCACCCTGCTGTATGTGCTGCCCCGCCCGGACCCGATGATTTTTGCCGGGGGTTATGTGCCGGAGCCGGAGTGGATGGACATCTACAAGAGCACCGCGCGCGATAGCGCCAAAGCCTATATCGAGCTGGCTGAGGTACGGGCGGCAAAATCCAGTGTTCCCTGCACTACACGCCTCGCGGTCGCCGACCGTCCGTACAAGGAAATCATCGCAACCGCGCGTTCACGCAACTGTGATGCCATCGTCATGCCCTCGCGCGGCCGCAAGGGGCTGACCGCAGCATTGCCGGGCAGTGAAACCATGGAAGTGCTGACACGCTGCACGCGGCCGGTGATTGTGGTCCGCTGAACAGGAATTGAACCGGCATCCGGCCCGGCCTTACCCGGCGTCGGTTCTCGGCGTCCCGTCAGGCAGTCTGTCGCGGCATTCGCGGAAGATGCGCAGCTTGCAGTCGCGACAGGTCGCCATATCAAACTTCGGGTAAATCGTTGCCAGTACGCGCGTTTTTACCGGGAACAGATGGTCTCGGCCGATTTCGTCAATGTAGCCGCCGCGGTTGAGCAGGCGGATGACTTC
>CBHTVL010000366.1:0-3145 GCA_966096475.1 uncultured Burkholderiales bacterium | reverse complement strand
GAATTCGCCGGCGAATTCTTTCAGATAGAAGGCGATATTGTGCGGCGCGAGATCGCGTGCGGCGCCTTCGACGATTTCCGGAAATTCCATCAGCTGTTTCAGCAATGTGGCTTCATGCGCTGATACCAGCGGCGCGACATCGGCATCGCGCAGCGACGCTTCGTCGCCGCCCCACTGTGCCAGCACGCTGCAGACCCGGGCGTGGGCGTACTGGATGTAATACACCGGGTTGTCGTTGCTCTGCGATTTGGCCAGATCAAGATCGAAATCAAAGTGCTGGTCACTTTTGCGCAGCACATAGAAAAACCGCGCGGCATCGACGCCGACGTCGCCGTAGAGATCTTCCAGCGTCACGTAATTGCCGCTGCGTTTGCCCATGCGTACCGGTTCGCCGCCGCGGAACAGCGCCACCAGCTGGATCAGCGGGACCACCAGCCGGGTTTCATCGCCGCCCAGCGCAGTGATAGCGGCTTTCACGCGGGGAATGTAACCGTGGTGATCGGCGCCCCAGACATCGATGATGCGGGTATAGCCGCGGTCCAGTTTGTCGGCGTGATAGGCGATGTCCGACGCGAAATAGGTATACAGGCCGTTGTCGCGCTGGACAACACGATCCTTGTCATCGCCGAAGCTGGTGCTGCGGAACCACAGCGCGCCGTCATTTTCGTAGAGGTGACCGGCAGCACGCAGACGATCCAGCGTCGCTGCAACCTTGCCTTCGCTGTAAAGCGATTGTTCCGAATACCAGCGGTCGAAGGTCACGCCAAAACGCTCCAGCACACCGCGGCATTCCGCCAGTTGCTGTGTCAGCACCTGCTCAAACATGCTGCGGAAGGCGTCGCCCAACAGGGTTTTCATGTTGGCGATCAGCGCGTCAATGCGGATTTCCTGCAGCGCTTCAAGCTGTTCCGGTGTTTCATCGCCGCGCGCGACAGGCACACCGCACAGCACGGCTGCCGCATCACGCTCAAGGGTCTTGCCGTGAACGGCGCGCAGTTCTTCGGCGCGCTGCCGTACGTATTCGCCCTGATAGCCGTTGGGCGGGAATTCGACCGCAACAGCGGCGGCTTCCAGATAACGCATCCACACCGAAACCAGCAGGATGTCCATTTGCCGGCCGGCATCGTTGACATAGAACTCGCGCTGGACGTTGTAGCCGGCGGCGGACAGGATCGCGGCGAGGCTCGCGCCATAGGCGGCGCCGCGGCCGTGACCGACATGCAGCGGGCCGGTCGGATTCGCGGAGACGAATTCAACCTGGATGCTCGCGCCCTGTCCGGCATGGCTGTGGCCGTAGTTTTGACCGGCTTCGAGCACGCGGCTGACAACCTGCTGTTTGTAACGCTGGGTCAGAAACAGATTGATGAAGCCGGCGCCGGCAATTTCCGCTTTTTCAAGGTCGGGTGACGCCGGCAAGGCATCGAGAATTTTTTGTGCAATGGCGCGCGGATTGCCGCGCAGTTCCTTGGCCAATTGCATCGCGATATTGCAGGCGAAGTCGCCATGCTGTGCCTGTTTCGGGCGATCCAGCAGGATGCGGGCGTTGCTGCCGGCGGGTACAACCTGTTCAAGCGCGCGCTGGATAAGTCCGGCCAGCAGGGTTCTGGCGTCGGCGGAAGCGGTGGTCATTTCTGGATGGGGTGTCTGCCCGTGACGTGCCGGAATCAGGCTTTCAGCGGTGCAAATCTGTGTGCGGGAAAGGCGCTGATTTTAACACGCCGGATGCGCGGTTTTCCCTCAGAAATCAAGCGGATCGACATCCAGCGACCAGCGCGCCGGCGTGCTTTCACCTTCGGCCAGTAGCGGTCGCCAGGCATTGAGAAAAGACCGTAGCGCGCCGCGGGAAGGCGTTTGCACCAGCAGCTGGGCGCGTTCGCGGCCGGCGCGGCGCATCATGTTGGCCGGTACCGGATCGAAGACGGTGACGCCGCTGTCCAGGCCTTCCGCCGAACGGGCGGCCTGTTCCAGAAACCCTAGGGCGGTTTTGAGATCGCGGGCTTCCGCGCGCAGCAGGGCCTGGTGCACATAGGGCGGAAATCCGGCCTGCTGGCGCTCGGTGAGCTGGGTACGGGCGAAGGCGTCGAAATCCTGGTCGCGCAGCGCGGCGTACAGGGGATGGTCGGGAAACTGGGTCTGCACCAGCACCGTACCGGGCAGGCTGCCGCGGCCGGCGCGGCCCGCGACCTGGGTCAGCAGCGCGTAAAGACGTTCGGAGGCGCGGAAGTCATTGCTGTAGAGCATGCTGTCGGCGTTGATCACGCCGACCAGGTTCAGGTGCGGAAAATCATGGCCCTTGGCGAGAATCTGCGTGCCGACCAGGATGTCGACTTCGCGGTCACGGATGCGCTCGCGCATTGCCGGCCATGCATCCTTGGGTCGCGTGGTGTCGCGGTCGATGCGCAGGATGCGCGCCTGCGGGAAATGGCGGATCAGCGCTTCTTCCACGCGCTGCGTGCCCTGACCCACCGGGGCGAGATCGGCATCACCGCAATCCGGACAGGCGGTCGGCACGGCGCTGTCATGGCCGCAATGGTGGCAACGCAGCCGGCGGTCGCGCAGATGCAGTACCAGCTTGGCCGAGCAGCGTTCGCAATCCGACATCCAGCCGCAGCTGCCGCACATCAGCACCGGTGCATAACCGCGGCGGTTGATGAATACCATGCTCTGTTCGTGACGGGTGATGCGCTCTCTAATGGCACCGATCAGCACCGGCGACAGGCCGTCCTCGGCTTTCTGCTGACGAAGGTCGACGCAGTGGATCGCCGGCAATGCGGCCTGGATGCGGTTTTTCAGCGGCAGCAGCTGATAACGGCCGTCGAGCGCGTTGCGGTAGGTTTCCAGTGCCGGCGTGGCCGAACCGAGCACGACCGGCACATTGGCCTGATTGGCACGTACCACGGCGAGGTCGCGCGCCGAATAACGGAAACCTTCACCTTGCTTGAAGGAACTGTCGTGTTCTTCATCAACAATGATCAGTCCCAGATCAGGCAGCGGCGTGAACACCGACAGCCGTGTGCCGAGCACGATGCGCGCCTGGCCGCTGCGCGCCGCCTGCCAGCGTTCGGCGCGTTCGCCGTCGGCAAGACCGCTGTGCAGGGTCGACACCATGACTTCCGGGAAACGTGCGATGACCAGCGATTCCAGC
>CBHTVL010000365.1:0-3152 GCA_966096475.1 uncultured Burkholderiales bacterium | reverse complement strand
GCGGAAAGATATGCGGCGAGGCATTGTGCAGTGTGGTGTCGAGATCGAAGATCCAGGCGACATTGCCGGTCATGACAAGGGCATCGGGGCGTCAGGATGTCAGCGGCGCTTGATCAGCGTGCCGACACCTTCATCGGTGAGGATCTCGAGCAGCAGCGCGTGTTCAACACGGCCGTCGATGATGTGGCAGGTGTTGACGCCGTTTTTTACCGCCTCCAGCGCCGAACCGATCTTCGGCAGCATGCCGCCGTGAATGGTGCCGTCGGCGAACAGTTCATCGACCTTGCGCGCCGTCAGTCCGGTGAGCAGGTTGCCGTTCTTGTCGAGTACGCCGGCCGTGTTGGTCAGCACGATCAGTTTCTCCGCCTTGAGAATCTCGGCGACCTTGCCGGCGACCAGATCGGCATTGATGTTGTACGACTCGCCGTTGGCGCCGACGCCCACCGGCGCGATCACCGGAATGAAATCCTGGGTGTGCAGCAGGTTGACGATGGCCGGATCAATGCTTTCGACTTCGCCGACCTGACCGATGTCGACCAGTTCGTCGCTGCCGGGCGCGCCGCGTACTTTCATCTTGCGCGCGCGGATGAGGCCGCCGTCCTTGCCGGTCAGCCCGACAGCCTTGCCGCCGCAGCGGTTGATCAGGTTGACGATGTCCTTGTTGACCTGGCCGCCGAGCACCATTTCAACAACATCCATGGTCTCGGCATCGGTGACGCGCATGCCCTGGATGAACTCTCCCTTCTTGCCGACGCGTTTGAGCAGATCGTCGATCTGCGGACCGCCGCCGTGCACGATTACCGGATTCATCCCCACCACTTTCAGCAATACCACGTCGCGCGCAAAACCTTCCTTCAGCGCGGGATCGGTCATCGCGTTGCCGCCGTATTTGACAACAATGGTCTTGCCGTGGAAACGCTGGATGTACGGCAATGCTTCGGCGAGGGTCTTGGCTTTGCTGGCGGCGGTAGAGGCGGAAAGTGGCATGGCGCTGGGTCGCTGAGGTCGTGTGGCTCGGGGAGAATGTGAGGGTTCACTCATTCTACCTGAGCCAAAAAAAGGACGGCAGGTCTTTCGACCTGCCGTCCCGCGGCGGGCGCCGGGGGAGCGCCGGAGGGTGCCGCTTTCGAGCCGATGCTTGGTTCTTAGTTGATCGTCAGACGCTTGCTCGCGGCAGCCGTCTTTTTCGGCAGCGTCAGTTCCAGCACACCGTCGTTATAACGGGCGGCCGACTTCTCTTCATCCACTGCCTGGGCCAGCGTGAAGGCGCGGTAAACCTTGCCGTAGTGACGTTCGGCGCGCAGCACGCGCTCGCCATCCTTCACTTCACGCTCATTGCGGGTTTCCGCACTGATCGCGACCTGTTCATTGTCGATGGTGACGTGGATGTCTTCTTTTTTCACGCCGGGAATTTCAGCATGAACGGTGTAGGCATGCTCGTCTTCACGGACGTCGATGCGGATCGGCTGCGCCGCCTGCGGCGTGCCTTCGAAAGCCATCGGCCGCACAAAAAAGCCGCGCAGCAGTTCATCGAACGAATCGTCAAACGGATTAAAGCGGGTTACATTCACCATGATGTTCTCCTTGAATAAATGTGGCGCCCGGCGCCGTGCAAGGAATATGGGTGGCGCCGGCGGCATTTCAAGAGCGGCAGGCGGCGCATCCCGCTCCGGCGTGCAATTCATTCGTAAATAATTGTTTTTAAAGGATTTTATTTGTCTGCGGACAGCAATCCGGCGATCACGCCCCAGGCCATCGAAGCCGAACGCGCCTATCTGCTGCGTTTCGCCTCGCTGCAGTTGCGCAACCCGGCACAGGCCGAGGATGCGGTGCAGGAAACCCTGCTCGCCGCGCTGGAAGGCCTTGACCGTTTTTCCGGCCGCTCGTCGCTGCGCACCTGGCTCACCGGCATCCTCAAACACAAAATCATCGATCATCTGCGTCGCGGCGGACGCGAACGGCCGCTGGGCAGCGATGACGATGAACGCTCCGAAACCGACATCGTCGACGCCCTGTTCGCCGAAGACGGTCACTGGCGCGACGTTCCCGCCGACTGGGGCAGTCCTGCGAAAGCCCTCGAAAACAGCCGCTTCTGGAAAGCTTTCGAACTCTGCCTGCAGCGCCTGCCGGCGCGCACCGCGCGGGTGTTTACCATGCGCGAAGTCATGGAAATGAGCACCGACGACATCTGTCAGGAACTGGAGATTTCCACGACCAACTGCTGGGTCATGCTGCATCGCGCGCGACTGACGCTGCGCGAATGCCTCGAGATGACCTGGTTTGACGGACAACCCTCATGATTCCCAGCTGCAAACAAACCTCGCAATTGCTGTCGCAGGCACAGGACCGTCCCCTCGGTTTCTTCGAGCGTCTGCGCATGCGCCTGCATCTGGCGATCTGCGACCGCTGCCGCCGCGTCAGCACGCAATTTGATTTTCTGCGCGCTGCCGTGCGCCGTTATCGCGACGGCGATTGAGCCGCAACCGGGAACTCTCCCGGCAACAGCAGGTCACTCCAGAAGCCGGAACACACAGTCCCTTGGCTATAATCCGGTCTTTTCCGCGAATGGAACACCCTGTGCATCGCTTTTTCTCCCCGCTTTTCTCCCGCTTTTTCAGCGTTCTGGCCATCTGCTGCCTGACGTTCTCCGCAATGGCGCAACAAGCGCTGCCCACGCCGCCTTCGGTGGAAGCCCGCGCCTGGCTGCTGCTCGATTTCAACAGCGGACAGGTTCTCGCCAGCCAGAACGCCAACGACCGTTTTGAGCCGGCATCGCTGACCAAGCTGATGACCGCCTATCTGGCATTCAGCGCACTGAAACAGAAAACGCTCAAAATCGACCAGGTGATTCCGGTGTCGACCCGCGCCTGGAAATCCGAAGGCTCGCGCATGTTCATCGAGCCGAACAAGCCGGTGATCGTCGAGGACCTGCTGCGCGGCATGATCATCCAGTCGGGCAATGACGCCAGCGTCGCGCTGGCCGAGGCCATCGGCGGCAGCGAAGAAGTGTTTGCGCAGATGATGAACCGCGAAGCCAAGCGTCTGGGGATGGTCAACACCAATTTCATCAACGCCACCGGCCTGCCCGGCCCGCAACTCTACTCGTCGGCGCAGGACCTGTCGCAACTGGTGGTCGCGCTGATCCGCGACTT
>CBHTVL010000364.1:0-3163 GCA_966096475.1 uncultured Burkholderiales bacterium | reverse complement strand
AAGATGGAAAACCCGCATCTGTGGACTTCGGAGTTCCGCGAAGAACTGAAGGAACTGTTCCACAAGGGCGTCGAGCTTGAATACCGTTATGCGGAAGACACCATGCCGCGCGGCGTCCTCGGCCTCAATGCCGCGATGTTCAAGGAGTATCTGCGCTACATCGCCAACCGCCGTGCGCAGCAGATCGGTCTCGACATCCTGTTTGAAGGTGTCAGCAACCCCTTCCCGTGGATGTCGGAAATGATCGATCTGAAAAAAGAACGCAATTTCTTTGAAACCCGCGTCATCGAGTACCAGACCGGGGGCGCGTTGTCCTGGGAGTAATCCCGGGGAGTCCGGACACAAGACGGAGATCGACACGAAACATGCAATGGAACGCGTGCATCCCCCCGACAGGCGGGATGGTGTGCTGACCCAGCAAGGCAGCCGGCGGTTTATCGCCCTGCGGCGCAAGCCGCGGGGTGCGACCGCCGGTTTTTTTTCGGGTTTTGATCAACACCACGATGGAGGGTCTATCCCTTGGCACTCAGTCTGAAGTTCCGGCGTTACCGCAGTCGCAGGCCTCATCTGCACACGGTTACCGAACTGCGCGCGGAGGACAACTGCACGCTCTGGCTGCGTTTTGACGATGGTCTCGAGGGGCATGTCTATCTCGGCGACCTGGTGGAGGAAACCGCGCTGGCAGTGCTGTCCGACGCCTCGCTGTTCCGTCGTGTTGCATTCGACCCGGTATCCAATCTGCTGACCTGGAGCGGCGGTGTGCGGATTGATCCCGACATGCTGTACCAGAATCTGGCCTACCAGGCCGGATCCGTGTTGCACTAGAAGAAAAGCTGTGCAGGGCGCGCTCTGCTGCAGGGTGCGCCGCCGTATCTAGACCGTGATGGAGGTTCCCATGGCAAAAGCCAAGAAGAAGGCAGCAAAGAAAAAGACGGCGAAAAAGAAAGCGGCGCCGAAGAAGAAGGTCGCGAAGAAAAAAGTCGTCAGAAAAAAAGCCACCCGTAAGGCCGCAGCGAAAAGCGCAAGCCGCAAGGCAGGCAAGAAAAAAACGGTAAAGAAACCGGCGAAAAAAAAGCCGGCTCGAAAGCCGGCTAAGAAAAAAGCAGTCAAGAAGAAACCTGCTGCAACAAAGCGGGCGGTCAAGACGAAACCGGTAACCAGTGCTGCGATACCGGCGCCGATCGCGCCCCGTCCGATTGCGATTCCAGGCGCCTGGCCGTTTCCGATGGGCAGTAAACCCTAGGAACCGGACCTGACATCTGCGCTTTGCGGCGGAACCGGTCTCGGGAGAAGTCCGGTGTCCGTCGCGGAGAGCGGGTCGCAACCGCGAACAGCAGGGCAGTAAAGATACCCAATCCGCCCCCCCGGGGCAAGGCGCGGATACTGCCTCTGCGCCCAAGGCCCGTAAAAATACCAATAAAAAACAACGGGTTATAGCGTTAAAAATTTTTTCCGCGAGGTCCGGAGCAGCCCTTGTAGCCCCCGGACAGGGCCCCTGACGTGGCCCCTGCGGCGGTGCATCCCGCCCGGAGCCGCCGGCGTTTACACTCAAATCCGACCACGAATTGACGAGGGCGCCGATGAAACTGCTGACCTTGATGCTGTGCGCGGGCTGGTTGATGTTCGCCGGTCTTGCCGATGCGGCTTCACCCGGCGTGCAACTGCGATCCACCAAAGGCGAATTCGCCGATGTCAGGGATCGCGTAGTGATGGCGCTGGAAAACCGCGGACTGGTGGTGAACTACACCGCCAAAGTCGGCGAGATGCTGGAACGCACCGGACGCGATCTGGGCCGTGACCGCAAAATTTACAACCAGGCCGAAGTGCTCGAGTTCTGCAGCGCCGTGCTGTCGCGCGACACCATGGAAGCGGATCCGCGCAACATTGTTTTTTGTCCGTATGCGATCGCGGTCTATACCTTGCCGCAGACGCCGGGCACGGTGTACCTGTCTTACCGGACTCCGGTTGCGCAAGGTTCGGGTCAGTCGATCCGCGCATTACGCGCGGTCGAAAAGCTGCTGGCGGATGTGGTGGGCGAAGCGCTGCAGTAAGGCCGGATCGGCAATCCGTTGCGGATCGCCGCGAAAATGCGGGGAGCAATGTTCCGCCCCCTTGATGCATTCCGCAGTTACTGCAGCGCAGCCTTGCCGCTGGCGATGTCCATGATCATCCGAGTTGCCAGATAGAGGCGCGGCTCGATCGACGGAATCAGGATGTATTCGGCATTGGTCGAGTGCGATCCGAAACCGCGCAGGCCGAAGCCTTCCACCACCGGCGCTTTGGTCGACAGTGCGGCAAAGGCCGCGTCGGTGCCGCCGCCGGTCGGGCTGTCACGCAGGTCGAGTTTCTGGCCAAGTTCCTCATACACGTGAACGGCGTGGGCTCCCAGTGCGCGTGAAGCGTCGGTGGCCTGCAGCGGCGGGCGGCGGCGTTCGAAATCAAGCGTGACTTCTGCTTCGGGCAGCAGCTTGTTCTTGATGCGCTCGCGTAGTGTCTGTTCAATGCCGTCAAGATCGGAAACGCGGTCGACGCGGATGTCGGCCTGGGCCTGCGCGCCCGGCGGAATCATGTTGCGCACGATGCCGGCGCGCGCCATTGTCCAGTTCAGGTGTTGTCCGACTTTCGTGTTCGACAGGTCGCGCGCCTGCAGGATCTGGTGAGACAGTTCATACAGTGCATTGACGCCGAGATGCGGCGCCGCGCCTGCGTGCGACGCCTTGCCGCGGACGGTGATGGTGGCGGCACCGATGCCGCTGGTGGCAAGCCGGATCTGGTCCGTCTGCGGACTGCCGCCGCCCTCGAAGGACAGCACGGCATCATGTTCGCGGCCCATTTTTTCGAGCAGGAAGCGCGATCCCGGTGAGCTGACTTCCTCGTCGCCGTTGATCAGCACCGTCAGCGTGCCGTATTCGCGGAAATTGAGGCTGCGCAGCATCGACAGCGTGTGCAGGATCACCGCGATGCCCTGTTTGTCATCGGCAATGCCGAGGCCGTAGGCGCGGTCACCTTCGATCTTGAAGGGCTGGCCCGACAGCATGCCGAGCGGATACACCGTATCCATATGCGCGATCAGCAGGATTTTGCGGGTGCCGGTGCCGGTGAATGTCGCGCGCACCATGCGACCGATTTTTTCCGGTGTGTCGAACATCTTGTAAATTTCGGG
>CBHTVL010000363.1:0-3184 GCA_966096475.1 uncultured Burkholderiales bacterium | reverse complement strand
ACTGTCGGCGATCGCTGCGGCACCTGCACGTTCGCTGAACGTGTGATCGCCGGGTCGCGCCGGCAGATCGTTGGGCAGACGGAAATCACCATGACCGCCGCTTTGCGACACAAACGCGCCAGCGGGCCAGATGCGCGGGCCCGGTACCAGCCCGGTGTCGATGCCGCGTTTGAGTCCGAATACCGGGCCGCCAAGATCGCGTACGCTGGTGAAACCGCGCATCAGCATGTCATTCGCGGCCTTGACCGCGGCAACATTGATGAACCCTATATCGCTGGTCAACACCGCTGTTTGCGAGATTGTGGCAAACATCAGATGGGTGTGAGCATCGATCAGACCCGGCATCAGCGTTCGTCCGCCACCGGTAATGCGCGTCACGGCGATATCGGCAGGCGGCGTGATCGGGGATGTGGAGATTGTCTGGATCACATTGCCGACGACCAGCACATTTCCTGGCGGGGTCAGCGCCTTCGACTTGCCGTCGAACACGCGAACATTTTCAAACAGCACCCCGGTCGGCGTTGCCGGCTTGGCTTGCGATTGCGCCATCGCCGGAAACAACCCTGCGATCAGGCAGACAAGGCCTGCCGCATTTCCATGCCATCGTTTCATTTTTTCTCCCTGATTTGTTCGATGCGACGCATCGAACCGTCGCGGGCAGCCACCATCACCTGCCTGCTTCGATGTTAACCGGAATGAAGTGGCGAACGCGCCGCCTGTCGTTAATTCGTTAACTGGTCCGGATCACGGACGCAGATCCGGCGCTGCGCCGATATCGCATTTTTTGCAAACCAGTTTGCGTCCGATCATCGATTCACGGTTTTGCGCTATGGTTACCCAGGGCCTGTTTTGCCATGGCGGGTTGTGGCGCACATGCTGGTTATGGCCGCAAGCCAGTTGCGCGACCCAGTCGCCGAGTTCGTCCTGATGAAATCCGGTGATGGGACTGTCCATGACGCGTCCGTATGAATAGCGACGGCTTAGAACTCAATGCCGATGTTGACCGAGTAAAACTGTTGCTTGCCGCCGCCGCCTAGCGGCGTATAAAACTCTTCGCTGCGCTTGATGCGTGTAACCGACACGCGCAGGGCTTCAATGCGCATCGACACACCCGTCAGCAGATCGTAGACGTAATCACGGGTGGCGACGCTAGGACCGCTCCGGAACAGTGACCCATCAAGCGAGGTGTTGTGTCCCATCAGCCGTCCGTCGGCACCGGCAAACACAAACCATTCATAGGGCTGGCCGCGGCCGGCGTCCTGCTGACGCCGGGTGTTTTTCAGCATCGCGCCGCCCGGTTCGATGCCGTCGGGTCCGAAACCGGTCATGTTCTGTCCCGCGCGAAGCAAGGCACCGGCACGCGCGAATGTAGCGATGGTGCCGAGGCTCGCGCCGATATGCGGCACCAGCTGCACGCCGCTGATTTCGCCGTACCGCCGTTTGTGCAGATAGGTCAGCAGGATGCCGGGTTCGGTGCGGATCTGGTTGTCCCAGCCCCGGGGTTCCGGCGCATCGACCAGTTTGTGCCAGGCGGTCTGCACCTGCCGGCCCAGCGCCGGTGGACCGACAACACCAAGGTCAAATTCGACGGTGTGCAGATGATCGTTTTTGACGCTTTGCGCCACCGCACCGACATACAGCCATGCGGCCCAGGGCCGGTCATTCGGCTGCGGCGCAGACACCGTGATATTGCGCGGCGTGTACATGTTCTGTCCGAAGAACAGACCGAAGTTGTTGCTGGCGCCGTCGGTAATCGCATCGAGCAGCGCATTGGGCGGGCGCGTAAACAGCTTGCCGACTTTTTCGGCAGGTACGCCGCCACCGATCTTGATGCCGTTGGTGTAGTACTGATCGGAGCTGCCAAAGGAATCGTTTTCGATAAAGATCTGGATCTCGCTGCCGCGCAAATCGACCGCTTCGGCCCGCGCTTCAGCAGCATCGGACGGGACGACCCGTCCGGCCAGCAGGAGGGCGGCAAAAACGGCGGCAATGAGTTGATGTGAGCGCATACCAACAACGGGCTTTATAAAAACTATTTTAAATCAAATAGATATAGATATTTCCGGCGCTGTTCAGACTCGGACAAACCATTGCCAGCCGGGTTCCGGATCCGGACCGGGCCTGAATCAGGCCTCAGTAACGATCCCGCTGCACCGTAGGCAGAGGTCCCGCGGCGCAGGGGCCGAACAGGATGCGGCTGTTTTCTTCGAGGATCGCGCGCTCGCCTTCCAGGTACAACGCGTAATTGCCGTCGCTGTATTTTTCCTGAGCGGCACTGCCCGTCCGCTGCAGGATCACCGGTTTGTTATCGATCAACACGGCGGCGGCGCGCGCATCCGGCGCACGCTGCACCTGCAGTACCTTGTTGTTGGCGCACTGGTAATCAATGCGCGTCGGCAGCACCGTTTCGACAACGCCGGGACCAACGCAGGCCGTCAGGACCATCGTGCCGAGGAGCGCCGCACAAAGCCGAATTTTCCGGATCGGATTCATCTGAGTGGTCCTGCGGCAAGCCGCATCAGGGTCGGAACAGAAAAAGAGGGCAGGGTCATGGTTATTCCGGCCCTGTCGTGGCCCCGATTATGCGCCGATGCGCTCAGCCATCCACGCGATATTTCTTCAGCTTGCGCGCATCCAGCGTCAGCCCGATGCCCGGACCCGCCGGCAGCTGCAGCATGCCGTTTTTGATCACCGGGTCTTCATTGGCGACATGGTCCTTGGCATCAATGAAGCTGGAAAACTCGTGGGCATGCGGGGTGTGATAGGTGCTGGCGAAATGCGCAGCCGCCACACAGCCGATCTGCATATCGGCCTGGGTGCCGTTGTGCACCGGCGTGTAGTAGGACTGCGCCAGCGCAAGAATCTGCCGCGACCGGGTATAACCGGTGCGCGCGCACTTGATCACCACCGAGCGGATCGCCCCCAGCTTGAGTTCGTGCAGCACGTCATCCGGCGTCATGCAGGAATCGTCACCGGAAATCGGGATGATGGTGCGCTCGGCACAGAAACGTTTACCCGGACCGTCGCGCGCGGGAATCGGCTCTTCGATCAGCGCGACATTGACCTCTTCAAAGTACGGCGAGGTTTCCAGCAGGTCCTGCGAGGAGTAGCCCTGATTGCAGTCGATGGTGATCTCGTGATCATCGCCGACCAGCTTGCGCAGCGCACGCAGCAACTGGATATC
>CBHTVL010000362.1:0-3202 GCA_966096475.1 uncultured Burkholderiales bacterium | reverse complement strand
CTGTCTGAGCGCAGGAAACTAGCAAGGAATCCCTCATGAACAAACTGCTGATCATCGCGCTGTCCGCGCTGGCAATGCCTGCGCTGGCGGCCTATCCCGAAAAACCGGTACGCCTGCTGGTACCGCTCGCCGCCGGCGGCGGCATGGACACCACGGCGCGTTCCATCGCGACGCCGCTGGGTGAACGCCTCGGCCAGACCGTCGTTGTCGACAACCGTCCGGGTGGTGGGGGCAACGTCGGTGTCGACATCATCCGCGAAGCGCCGGCCGACGGGCACACGCTGTTCATGGGCAGTGCGACCTTCATCGTGCATCCACTGCTTTACAAGGCGCGTTATGTGCCGACACGCGACTTCAGCACCATCACCCAGGTCACCAGCCAGCCTTATGTACTGATCGTGCATCCCAGCGTGAGCGCAAAAAACGTCAAGGAACTGGTGGCCTACACCAAGGCCAATCCGAACAAGATCAATTACGCCTCATCCGGCCAGGGCAGCCTGATCCATCTGACCAGCGAACTGTTCAAGGTGCGCACCGGCGCCGACATGATGCACATCCCGTACAAGGGCATGGGCGCCGCCTACACCGACATGCTGTCAGGTCGCATCCAGGCTTCTTTCCCCAGCATCATCTCGGTGCTGCCGCATCTGAAAACCGGCAAGCTGCGCGCACTGGGCGTCACCACGCTGCATCGCGCAGCCACGCTGCCTGATGTACCCAGCATGAAGGAAGCCGGCGTCGCCGACTTCGACGTGTCGCAGTGGTACGGTCTGTTCGCCCCCATCGGCACCTCGCGCAACGTGATTGACCGCGTGTACCGCGAAGTCGCGGTGATCCTCAAGTCCCCCGACCTGCAAAAACGCATGGCGGCCGACGGCTCCGACCCGGTCGGCAACACGCCGGCCGAATTCGCTGCCCACGTCAAAGCCGAGACGGCGCGCTGGTCCGAAGTCATCAAAAAGTCGAACATCAAGGCTGACTGAGCAGGACCGCCCTCTGCCGCGCACGCCGCCGCGGCAGCAGGTACAATCGCGGCGGTTTGCAAACGTCGCGCCCGCCGCGTCATCGCCGGCGGGCGTTTTTGCGTTGTAAACCGACAGTTATAGACCCGCCCCAGAGCGGGAAAAATAATTCAATAAAATCAAACGGTTAAATATCATGCTGATCTATGCGCTGAC
Organism: uncultured Burkholderiales bacterium; assembly: GCA_966096475.1. GTDB lineage: Bacteria > Pseudomonadota > Gammaproteobacteria > Burkholderiales > SG8-41. Next base: position 2,024 of record CBHTVL010000362.1, on the reverse strand, counting down.
CATTTTCGCGAGTGCCTTCCTGCTGTTTCTGGTGCAACCGATCATGGCCAAACAGATCCTGCCCTGGTTCGGCGGTTCCGCCGCGGTATGGACCACCTGCCTGATGTTTTTCCAATTGGTGCTGCTGTTCGGTTATGCCTATGCCGACTGGACCATCCGCTTCCTCAAACCACGGCCGCAGGTGATTCTGCACGTGGTACTGCTGCTGGCGAGCCTGGTGTCGCTGCCGATCATCGCCGGCACCGGATGGAAACCCGAAGGCGCTGAAGATCCGACCTGGCTGATCCTCGGCCTGCTCGCGGCAACCATCGGTCTTCCGTATGTCCTGCTGTCGACCACCGGCCCGCTGCTGCAGGCCTGGTTCTCGCGCAGCTTCCCCGACGCCAAAAACGTCTACCGCCTGTTCGCACTGTCCAACGGTGCTTCGCTGATCGCGCTGATCGCCTACCCTTTTGCGGTGGAACCCTGGGTCACCACGCACGAACAGTCGATCGGCTGGAGCGTCGGTTATGCGCTGTTCGCCGCGCTGTGCGCGACATCGGCAGTGTTCAGCCTGCGTCCCTCGCAAAGCACTGCTGCCACGCCGGCCGGCGGCATCGCCACGGCTGACGGTCCGGCGCCGCGCGCCGCGGACTATGTGCTGTGGCTGGTACTGGCAGCGATGGGTTCGTTCATGCTGATCGCGGTGACCAACCACATCACCCACGACGTCGCCTCCGTACCTTTCCTGTGGATCCTGCCGCTGACGCTGTACCTGCTGTCCTTCGTGCTGTGTTTTGAAGGCCGCAACTGGTACCAGCGCACAATTTTCTTCGGGCCGCTGCTGGTGATCGTCGGCGCGATGGCCTGGGCGCTGCACACCGACGGCGGCGTGATGAACATCAAGGAAGCGATTCCGCTGTTCGCCGTCGGCCTGTTCGTGATGTGCATGTTCTTCCACGGCGAACTCGCTGCGCTGAAGCCGGCACCGCGCCACCTGACCGGTTATTACCTGATGATTTCGCTGGGCGGCGCCGTCGGCGGCCTGCTGGTGGGCTTCGTCGCACCCAAGCTGTTCAACACCTATTACGAATTCGGCTTCGGCCTGGTGTTCACCGCGCTGCTCGCCGCCTATGTTGCACGGCGCGTGATGATCCTCGTGCCGGTGCTGGCGCTGGCCGCCGCGGGATTTACCGGTTACCACGTGCACAACTACATCAACATGCTGTCGAACGACGCGCGGGTGATGGCGCGGAATTTCTACGGCACGCTGCGCGTCAAGGACTACGGCGATGCAAACAGCCTCACCGCCACGCGCCGGCTGATGCACGGCGTGATCATGCACGGCGAGCAGTTCCTGTCGCCCGCAAAGCAGCAGCAGCCTACGACCTACTACGGCCCCGACTCCGGCATCGGCCGCATCATCAGCGTCAAGGGTCAAACCTCGCCCTCGATCAACGTCGGTGTGGTCGGCCTCGGTGCCGGCACGCTGGCGGTATACGGCCGCAAGGGCGACAGCTACCGTTTTTATGAAATCAATCCGCAGGTCATCGATGTCGCGATGAAGGAGTTCACCTATCTGACGTCGACGCCGGCAAAAATTGAAAACCTGCTCGGTGACGCGCGCCTGACCATGGAACGCGAAACGCCGCAGAACTACGACGTGCTGGCCATCGACGCCTTCTCCAGCGATTCCATCCCCACCCACCTGATGACGCATCAGGCGATGGGCGTCTATATCAAGAACATGAAGCCGGACGGCGTCATCGCTTTCCACGTCACCAACCGCTTTCTGCACCTCGCGCCCGTAGTCAAACGCATCGCCGATGAAAACGGCCTGCACACGGTGCTGATCAGCGACGATCCGGAAGACGGCTCGGATTTCGCCAAGACCGACTGGGTGCTGGTGTCGCGCAGTGAAAAAGCGCTGGCTCATGCACGCATCGCCGATGCCAAACAGCCGATCAGCGAAATCCCCGGCCTGCGGCTGTGGACGGACAGCTTCAACAACCTGTTCAAGATCCTTAAATAAGCGCACCGCGGCC
>CBHTVL010000361.1:0-3216 GCA_966096475.1 uncultured Burkholderiales bacterium | reverse complement strand
CGCTGGCGGAAAAGCTGCAGATCCCGGTAACCAGTTCCGCCGGCCATGCCGACATTCTGCCGATGGACTTCCCGCTGCACGCCGGTGGTGTCGGCCCGCGCGGCAATCCGGTAGCCAGTGATCTCACGCGCGAAGCCGATCTGATCATCGCGCTGGGCACGCGGCTCGGTTTCAACACCACTTTCTACAAATACACCGACATCGCCGCCGGCGCGAAGATCATCCAGATCGACGTGGATCCCGCAGCACTCGGACGTTATTTCCCGACGGCACTCGCGGTGACTGCGGATGCCGGTTCGGTGATCGACGGCCTGACTGCGCTGATGGCGCCGATTGCCGCTGACAAAGCCCCGTGGCAGACCCGCAACGCGCAGTACCTGAAAGCCCGTGCGGCATTGTGGGCGGAGCGAGAGGCCTCGGGTTCCCGCACGCAGACGCCGCTGCATCCCGATGTGATTTACTCGGAACTGCGCAAGGCGGCACCGCGCAATTCGATTTTCACGCTTGATGCCGGCACCACCGGTTTCCAGGCGACCGATCAGCTGCCCTGTTACGAAGCACCCGCGCTGCTGACGCCGCTGGACTGCGGCATGGTTGGCTTTTCCTACTCCGCAGCCATTGGCGCAAAAGTGGCAGCGCCGCACCGTGCGGCAATTTCACTGATGGGTGATGGCGGTTTCGGCATGACCATGGGCGAAATGACCACTGCCGTGATGAGTAACATTCCGGCGATCGGCATCGTTATGGATAACGGTACCTGGGGTTCGGAGATCGCCTACCAGCGCGATTTCTACGCCGGTCGTTATATCGGTGCGCATGTGCACAGCCCGCGTTTTGATGAAGTGATGAAACTCACCGGCGGCAACGGTTATCACCCGACGGCAGCCGGCGAAACCGCCGATGCGCTACGCGATGCGCTCAAAGCCGGCAAGCCGGCGATCATCCACGTCAAGGTCGATCCCGAAGCGACGATCAGTTTCCGCAAGGACGCGCTGCAGAAGCGCGCCTGAACGCAAGACGCCGGAGGCCACGATGAACCTGCAGATCGGTGCGGTGCACATCATGGATTTTCTCGGCGTCGCCGTGTTCGCCGCCAGCGGTGTGCTCGCGGCCGGACGCAAGAACCTCGACTGGTTCGGCGTGCTGGTGATCGCGATGGTCACTGCGGTTGGCGGCGGCACGCTGCGTGACTTGCTCATCGACCGCCCGGTGTTCTGGCTGATTCACACCGCTTATCTGTGGGTGATCATTGCCGCCACGCTGCTGACGATGCTGGTGGTACGCGTCCGCGAAATTCCGATGCGCGCGTTGCTGATCGCCGATGCGCTGGGACTTGCGTTGTTTGCGATCAGCGGCGCGCGGATTGCCGAAGCCGCGGGTTTTGGCGGCATTGTCGCAGTGATCCTCGGCACCATGACCGGCGTGGCCGGCGGTGTGCTGCGCGACATGCTGCTCGCGGAAATCCCGCTGCTGCTGCGCGACGGCGAGATTTATGCGACGGCCGCGCTGTCGGGCATCATCGTGTATCTGGGATTGCAGGAACTGGGGCTGGAACGCGGCACAGCCGCCTACTTCGGCATGGCCGTCATTGCGGCGCTGCGTTTTACCGGAATTTTTCTCGGACTGAAAATGCCGGCGCTGCGTCTGGGTGAAACCCAGGACAAGAAGCGGGACTAAAAGCGGGACTAGAAACGGGACTGGAAGCGAAGCGGAAGTGCGACTGACTTCGCTGCTTCGCGATCAGTGCAGGTGGCGGTTGCGCGGATGCAGCGGAATCACCGTCGAGCTGGTGGTGCCCGCCGGTTCATTCGCCGGTTTTTCCGGTTTGTGCGCGTCAAACATCCGCGTCACCATTTCGGTGACCTGTTCGACTTCCGTTTTGCCGATGTGACGCGACAGCATGTGGCCGAGATCCTCGACCACGCACTGGCGGCGGAATTCATGGATCGCTTCCGGCGTCGGGCCGACAAAGAACTGGTAGAACTCGTCTTCACCGCTGTCGGGGTAATAGGTGACTTCGACTTCGGACGCGTATTCGGTCAGCGGGCCGAGGCTGTTGCAGGCTTCGGTCAGCTTGTTGTGGAAGCTGCGGCCGACTTCACCGGTCCAGCAGAAGCTGATCACGCGTTCGGCGGCTTCATAAACGATACCCGGTTCATCGCGCTCGAGGCTTTTCGCGTCGGCGAGATGGTCGGCATCCACGTAATCGAGCCAGGGGCGCAGCGCGAGTTCGACTTGCGCCAGGCGCACGCCTTTGCACAGGAATACGCTGCCGTGGACATGGACTTCGGTTTTCATTGCGGGTGACTCCGGTGCGGGTGCAGATCAGGCGATCCTGCGAGGGGCGCAAGGATAACACACCCGGGCGGGTGTGTATAAAATCACCAATAAAAACAATTAGTTACGATGAATCCGCGCGGCCGCCAAACCGTGGCGGCGAGCAGGGGGGCTTAAGCCGCGGCGGTGTGTTTGCTGTTGTGCGGAACGAAAAACACCAGCAGGTTGGCGGCGATGATGGTGCCGGCGAGGAAATAGAACGCCGTGTAAACGTTCCAGGTATCGGCGATGAGGCCGAACAGGGCCGGGCCGATGCTGCCGCCGATCGACAGGATGGTGAACTGCAAACCAACGCCGGTGCCGGCAAGGCGCTTCGGTGTGTTCTCGACCGCCCAGGCCTGCATCACTGGACGCATCGCGTACAGGAAAAAGCCGACCAGTGCGACAAACAGGATGAAGAGGAAAGATTGTCCGGCGAAGACCATGCCGATGATGGTGACGCCGGTGAGCAGCATGCTCGACAGCACGACTTTCTGGCGGCCGATCTTGTCCGAGAGGTGGCCGGCGATCGGACCTGCGATCAGGCCGGCGATCTGCAGCACGGTCATGCACACGCCGACGGCAATCGGCGAGTAACCCTGTTCGTACGCCAGATAGACCGGCAGGAAGACCAGCAGGCCGGTCTGGGTCAGCGTGCGGAATCCGGCGCTGACGCAGATCAGCATCAACGCACGGTCGCGGACCAGACTCATCAGGTCGCTGAGGTACTGACGGAAGCTCCACGGCGTTTTGCTGCCGGCGTTGACATGATCACCTTCGGCGCGTGAGGTATTCAGTGCGCCGACCAGCAGTACGATCAGCGCCGCCATCACCAGACCCGGCACGATGTTGATGACCACGACTGCACGCCAGCTGAACCAGGCGAGCAGCGCGCCCGCC
>CBHTVL010000360.1:0-3220 GCA_966096475.1 uncultured Burkholderiales bacterium | reverse complement strand
ACATCCGTGGTGGTCATCAGCTGGCCGCCCTGGGCCATGCCGGTAATCAGCACCGGTTTGAGGTTGGCGCGGGCCGCGTAGACGGCGGCGGAGTAGCCGGCGGGGCCGGAGCCGAGGATGAGGACGCGGCAGTGTTTGGTCGTTGTGGTCATGGGATTTTGGCTAAAAAACGGAAAAAGTTATAAAAAAATCGTGTAAACCGCGACTTTAACAGGTTGGTGCTGTGCCCGCGATAACAAGGGCTGATCAAGGTAAGTGACGTAACTCCTTGCTATATAATCAAAACTTGCTTTGCCGGACGGGAAGAGTCCGCCTTTTTCCAGGCATCAAAAGCGGCATAAATCGAGGGGTGAGATGGTCGGTTGTCGTGTCGGCGCGATGTCTCTGCTGGGGCTTGTTGTTGCCTGTGGGTTGCTGACACAGGCTTTTGCCGCTTCCGATGCCGTGCCGTCTGACCTTCGGGGTGTCGTTCTGGCCAGCAGCACGACGCTCCGTTTCGACCGACATAATCCCCGTTCCAAACGCAGCCCGCCGTCTGCAGAATCCCCGAAGCGGGCGGAGCTGCTGATGCTTGCACAGGCTGATGCGCTGACCACGGTTGATGTTCCGGCCAATGATGCCCTGAAGTTTGAAATCCGCAGTTACCGGATTGAGGGCAATACGCTATTGCAGCCTGCGCAAATCGAACGGGCGCTTTCCGTGTTTGTCGGAAAACTCAAGGATTTCGGCGATGTGCAACGTGCGCTGGAGACCTTGCAGGAGTTGTATCAGGAAAGCGGGTATGCCGGCATCCAGGTCACGTTGCCCGAGCAGGAGCTGGAGCGCGGTGATGTGCTGTTCAAGGTGGTGGAGCCGCGCATCGGTCGCGTGCTGGTTGAAGGCAATGAATTTTTCAGTGACGCGAATGCGCGGCGCAGCGCACCGGGACTGGTGGTCGGACGCACGCCGCTGACACGCGATGTGGCGGCCAGCATGCGTGTTGCCAACGAAAATCCGGCCAAACAAAGTGCTGTGCTGCTGCGTCCCGGAGCTGTCGAGGGGGAAGTGGATGCGGTGATCCGTGTCGCTGACGTGCAGCCGGTGCGCTACAGCGTCAATCTCGACAATACCGGCACCAAGGAGACCGGCTGGCTGCGTACCGGTTTCGCGTATCAGCACGCCAATCTGTTCGACAAGGATCATGTGCTGACGGCGCAGGTGATCACATCGCCGAGCAATTTCAATGATGTCCAGGTTTTTGGCCTGGGTTATCGCATACCGTTATACGAGCGTGGTGATTCGATCGACCTGATCGGCGGTTATTCCACCGTCGACTCGGGGACAGTGCAGAATCTTTTCAATGTGTCGGGTCAGGGCGCCGTTTATGCGGCGCGTTACAACTACAACCTGCGCAAATATGACGATCTTGAACATCGGGTCATCTACGGGCTGGATTACCGGGCTTACCAGAATCTGGTGACGCCGACCGGCAGCACGTTCAATTTTGTTCCTGATATCACGGTGCATCCCGTGAGTGCGACTTACAGCGCACAGCTGCGGCAGGAACGCCGGGAATACGGTCTTTACTTCGGGATTAACCAGAATATCCCCGGTGGCAATGACGGCACGGATGATGTTTTCAAAAGCTCCCGTCGCGAAGCGCGCGCCGGTTACCGCATGTGGCGCGCCGGGTCTGCCGTCAGCGGAAGTTTTCAGAAGGACTGGCAGTTCCGGGTCAAGGTTGATCTTCAGTATTCGCGTGATGCACTGATTGCTGCGGAGCAGTTCGGACTTGGCGGTGCCGACAGCGTTCGCGGTTTCACCGAGCGGTATACGACCAATGACAAGGGTGTGCGTTCCAACTGGGAAATCTATACGCCGGAACTGGGTTCCCTGATGGGTTTCGAGACAGCGAAATTACGCATGCTCACGTTTTACGACACCGGCCGGCTTGCGCGGAACTACGCGCAGCCCGGCGAACTGGAGAGCGTCAGCCTCGACAGCGGCGGCTTCGGCCTGCGCATGAATTACGGCACCAATCTCACGGTCAAGGCGGATTACGCCCATGTGTTTCACGACGGCAGCCAGCCCGATAATCCCCCGGGCCGTAGAAATGCCCACCGCTGGCATATGTCGATCGGCTACGTTTTCTAGCGGTTTTAATAAATATCGTTTAAAAACAAATACTTATAATTATTCTTGGGTTTGGGCGATGTGACCGGTTTCACATCGCTTTGCAGGGCGGACGGCTACACTAACGGCGAGCGCAGTTTGGCTGGTTGCGCAGGTGTTTGGGGGCAAGGCATGCGGCGAGGTCACGGCAGGGGACACGGACATCGATGGCGGCACGCGACACTCGCGGCAGCAGTCGCGTCCTGCTTTTCTGCGGGCCCTCTTTACGCTAACCCGACTGGGCCGGCCGTAGTTCAGGGTCAGGCCGGCATTTCGACGCAGGGCAATGTGCTGACGGTGACCAATTCGCCGGGCGCAGTCATCAACTGGCAGGGTTTCTCCATTGCTGCCGGGGAGATTGCCCGCTTCATCCAGCAGTCGCAGACCAGCAGTGTGCTCAACCGCGTCGTCGGTGTGAATCCGTCGGCGCTGCTCGGAACCCTGCAATCCAATGGCCGCGTGTTCCTGGTCAATCCCAACGGGATCACCATCGGCCCCGGCGCCAGCATCGACGTCGCGGGATTCGTTGCGTCCACACTCAATATTTCCGATGGCGATTTTATTGCCGGCCGTATGCGCTTTGCGCCGACTGCCGGTGCGGGCAGTGTCGTCAATCAGGGCACGATCAACACGTCATCCGGCGGTGTGGTTTATCTGGTCGGCAATGATGTGCAGAACAGCGGCATCATTCGCAGCCCCCAGGGCGAGATTCTGCTGGGCGCCGGTAAAAGTGTTGAACTGGTTGATTCGCAGACGCCGGAAATTCGCGTGCAGGTCACGGCGCCCGACAACAAGGCGATCAATCTCGGACAACTGATTTCCGCCGGCGGCCGTATCGGCATGTACGGCACGCTGGTGCGGCAGAGTGGTGTGGTGAACGCCAACACGGCAGTGCGCGGCGAGAACGGCAAAATCCAGTTCAAGGCCGTCAAGGATGTCAGCCTGGATGCCGGCAGCGTGACAACCGCCAGCGGCGTGACCGCCGGTCAGATCAAGATCGAAGCCGAGACCGGCAAGGTCTCGGTCGCCGGCACTGTCGCCGACCTGCAGTACCTCGGCGCCGACAGCC
>CBHTVL010000359.1:0-3221 GCA_966096475.1 uncultured Burkholderiales bacterium | reverse complement strand
CGCCACTGCCCGCACCGACCCCCGTCAGTCCCTGAACATGCCGGCGCCTACAAGGTACCGTAGGAGTGCAGTCCGGACAGGAACATATTGACGCCGATGAAAGCAAAGGTCGTCACCAGCAGACCGATCACCGACCACCACGCCAGCACCGGGCCGCGCAGGCCCTTGATCAGCCGCATGTGCAGCCACGCCGCGTAATTCAGCCAGACGATCAGAGCCCAGGTTTCCTTGGGATCCCAGGACCAGTAACCGCCCCAGGCTTCGGCCGCCCACATCGCGCCGAGGATGGTGGCGATGGTAAAAAACGTGAAGCCGATGGCGATCGCCTTGTACATCACATCGTCCATTACATCGGCGGGCGGCAGCAGGCGGGTCAATATGCCTTTGGACGCCAGCAGATAAGCCACGCCGATCATCGCGGCAATCGAAAACGCGCCATAACCGACAAAGTTGGCGGGAACATGGATTTTCATCCACCACGATTGTAGCGCCGGCACCAGCGGCTGGATTTCGTGCGCGCCGCGATCGAAGGTGTACCAGAGGATGAATGCCACTGCGGCAAGAATGATCATCAGCACGAAAGCGCCCAGCTTGCGTGTGGCATAACGGCCTTCGTAATACAGATAGAGCAGCGCAGTGATGATGCAGAACAGCACGAATACTTCGTAGAGATTGCTGATCGGAATATGGCCGACGTCGCTGCCGACGAGATAGGACTCGTACCAGCGCACCATCAGGCCGATCAGGCCCATCGCAGTGGCGCTCCAGGTCAATCCGGTGCCGGCCCGGGTCACCCCGTCGGCGCGCGCCAGCAGTCCGGCCCAGTAGGCCACGCCGGCCATCGCAAACAGAAAACACATCCACATGATCGCGGTCTGACTGGAGATCAGGTACTTGAGCAGGAAGGCCTGGTCGGCGCGGGCGAGATCACCTTGATACACAGAGATGCTCAGCAAACTCGCGCCAAGCAGCACGGCCATCAACACGCGCACCGCTTTCCAGTGCCAGCCGAGTCCGGCCAGTGCGACCGCAGCGCCGGCGAGAATGCCTTTTTCATAAACATCCATGTAGCCGCCATACAGCCTGAGCGCATAAACCGCGCCGGCGGCGAGGGCGACGGCATACAGCCAGTCTATCGGGGAAAGCCGGCGCAGCCAGGATTGTGATTGCGGAAGATTCCGGGTCAGTTCCATGGTCAACCTTTCACGGCGTCCGCGAGGGCCGCCTTGTGACGTTCAAATTCGTTTTCGTTTTCCAGAGTCTGCCGGTTGGTCGCCATCGCCAGCAGCACACGGCCCTGCGCCGGTTTGACCAGCACCCACAGCCGGCGTTCACGGATATACAGCATCGCGAACACGCCGAGCACCAACAGCAGTGAACCGCCGTAAACAATATTCTTGCCGGGCGAACGGGTCAGCTGCAGCCCCGAAGCCTTGACCTCTTCGTATTGAAGGAGCTGCAGGTAAACCGGCGCACCGTAGAAATAACTGTCGCTGATCGAAATCAGACTGTCGCGCACCAGCCGCAGGGTCTGTTCGTCAAACGGCGCCGGTGGCAGCTTCGCGCGCTCGCGAGACAGCTGTAGCGCTTCCAGTGCCACACCTTCCAGAACCTTGATATAGGCATCCGCCGCTTTTTCGCGATCCGCCGCCGGAATGCCTTTTCCCAGAAACTGCACTACGGAATCCAGTCCGCGCACCGCAAACAACTGCAGCACGCGTTCCGCGCTTTCCGTCAGCCGCCCGCGCATCTGCGCGGAGACCGCCGATCCGGCAACGGCGTTACGTGCGAAACGGCGGGCAATTTCAGGCCATACCCGCTCATCCAGCAACAGCGCGCGCAGCTGCATATGACTGTCGACGCGGCCCTCGGCATCCAGAGGCAGGCGCATATAGCGAAAACTCTCGTTGGGTGTCGCGCGTACCCCCGTCAGCAGATACCAGGCGCCGTCGAGCTGCAGCGGCAACATGTAATTGCTGAATTCACGGGCCTGGCCCTGCGCGTCGCGCAGCCGGTACTGAAAACTCGGCCCGACATTGCGCAGGTCCTTTTTAGATTGGTCGGCTGCCGCGGAACCCAGCTGATCAATGATTTTTTTCGACACGCTGGCGGTTTCGACTCGCGAGGTAGCGGCGTCGTTGGCAGCCAGATCTTCGATATTGAAGGGCCGGAAATCAGAAAGCTCCAGGCGTATGTCCGTGTCGCCGCTTTTGATGCTGGTGGTTTTGTTGACCGCGCCGGCGACATCGAATGGTGCCGCCCGCGGTGATAGCAAAGGCCATCCTTTGAGCTGCATGCGCGTGCCGCCGTCGGCAAAGCTTGCCTGGTAAATCGCCACACCCTTGTGAATGAACGGGTAGTTGACACGCACCGTACGCTCGAAACGCTCGCCGGTTTCACGGTCGATGACCACGATGTCGCTGGCGAAATCCCTGGGCTGTCCGGTCGAATAATGTTCGATGTGGAATTTGTCCAGCGCAATCGTGAACGGCAGGTCCTGCACGAAATAACCGTCGGCCATGTTCATGAAAATCACGCTGGCGCTGCTGCCTTCGGGAATATTGACGTTGCCGCGGAATGACAGGTTGGACGGCGACAGCCGGCTTTCCGGCGGCACCTTGCTTTGTGGAATGTCGCGGGTCTCGACCACCTTCTGCCCGCTGAGCTGCAACAGTTTCAAGGGAATATTGCCGTCCAGTAGTCCACCGACGCAGATCACCACAATACCGCAGTGCGCGAGCAGATAACCCGCACGGTGATAACTGCCGGCTTTGGCAGCGATCAGCGTATCGGCACCGGATTCACCGCGCGCGACCGTCCGGAAACGGAAACCCTGCGAATGCAGATATTGCGTTACACGCTCGATGACGGTTGCGGGCGCCACCGTGAAGTCGTAATCGGCGCGGTGATGGAACTGCTGCAGCGAACGTTCAGTGGCCTGCTCGCGGAAATTGCGCATCTCGCGCAGCATCGCCGGGCCGTTGCGGAAAATGCACAGACTGGTCGACAGCACCAGAAAACCCAGAATCGCCAGAAACCAGGCTGCGTGATAGACGTCGTAAAGACCCAGTGCCTCGAATACCGGAAACCAGAACGGCCCGAACTGCGCGATGTAATTGGCGTACGGCTCCGCCTGCTTGAGCACGGTGCCGACGACGGAAGCAATGGCCAGAATCGTCAGCAGGCTGACGGCGAAGCGCATTGATGACAGCAGGTCGTAA
>CBHTVL010000358.1:0-3228 GCA_966096475.1 uncultured Burkholderiales bacterium | reverse complement strand
TGCCGCCGATCTGGCAACTGCCTTCAGCGCCAAGGCTCAGCGGAAACAGCCGGTTTGCATCCGCTGCCGCCTGCTGGATGGTGGCCAGCACGCAGCCCGCTTCCGCGGTCAGCGTGTTGTTCATCGGATCGACGTCGAGCACCTTGTTCATACGCGCCAGCGTCAGCACGATTTCACCGCCGCCGGCATTCGGCACCGACGCACCGCACATGCCCGTATTGCCGCCCTGGGGAACAACGGGGGTGCCGGATTCAGCGCAGATCTTCATCACCGCGGCGACTTCAGCGGTATTGGCGGGACGAACGACTGCGGCTGCGGCCCCGCGGTAAACACCGCGCCAGTCGACGACATAGGGCTCAAGATCCGCGGCATCGGTGAGCACGGCCTGAGGGCCGAGGGCGTTGCGGATACGGTCAACTACGGAAGCGGGGCTGCGATCGTTCATGGGGACCTGACGGGCGAAAAGTAAAAAGCCGGCTTCGACGGACGCCGGCGGATGACGGATTGTAAACGTGCCGCAGCGGATTGTTGTCCGGCGCCGGTGTCTGTGACCGGGGTTGCCGCTGCATCGGCAGGTTGTTTTTTAATCCGGCCTTGCATTGACGGGGTGCTTCGGGATTGCGCTGCTAAAATTAATAAAAAGTCATTTAAAAACAAATAATTAGAATTTACTGCCTTGTGCCCTCGACTGTGCGCTGCAGCGCCATCGCAATCAACCATGAATCGGCAGCGCTTGCGGCCTGCGGGTTTTGCGGCATATGCACAAATCCTGTGCGGCTGTGCAGTGTATTCAAGGGGGCATCCGGATCGACTGCGAACCGGGATGGCCCTTCGCAAAACCGTTTTGCGCATCAGGGCCAACGCCGATCGCAAGCGCACTTTAACGGTGCCCGCTGCATTGCGGATGCGTGGCACATACGCAGGTCCACGATCCGGCCATCGGGGCACAGTGCATCAACACACCCCAGTCGAACTCGGTTAAGATTTCGCGCTGCGAAACACACGCAATGCGCAGGGTGTCAAAAGCCGGCAAGACCAATCCTGCAGCCGCATTGACGACCATCAAGCCGATTTTCGGAGGAGCAAAACAATAATGGCTGATCGCATTATTCTGGCCTGCACGCTGGTGCTGGCCGGCGTTTATTTCTGGGCGACCGCGCAGATTCCCACGCTGGAGCTGGGCGACCCGCTCGGCCCGAAAGCTTTTCCGCGCATGCTCGGCGTCGGCCTTCTGCTCGGTGCGGCCATGCTGCTCGCCGAAATCATCCGTAACGCGGCCAAGGCCAAACTCTCGGCCGAGAAGGGTGAGGCATCGACCGAGCCCAAATGGGACAAGCATCATTGGCTGGTCGTTGCCATCGCGGTGTGGACGGCGCTGTATATCGGCACTTTCGAAGTGCTGGGCTTCATCATTTCGACAGCCCTGTATCTACTGGCGCTGACCGTGGCTTTCAACCGCAACCGCTGGGTGATGAATGTGCTGACCAGCGTGCTGTTTGCGGTCATCAGCTATTTCATGTTCACCAAGCTGCTGGGCGTGAACCTGCCGCCCGGCATCCTGCCGTTCTGAGGCCGCCATGGAAACCCTGACCCATATCCTCAACGGCTTCGTTGTCTGCATGGAGCCGATGAACCTCTGGTACACCTTCCTCGGCGTGCTGATGGGCACTGTCATCGGCGTGTTGCCCGGCATCGGACCTTCGGCCGGCATTGCGCTGCTGATCCCGATCACCTACGGCATGAATCCGACTTCCGCGCTGATCATGCTCTGCGGCATCTACTACGGCGCCAAATACGGCGGCTCCACCACAGCCATCCTGATCCGTACCCCGGGGGAGGCGGCCTCGGTGATGACCTCGATTGACGGTTACGAGATGGCGCGCAACGGGCGCGCCGGTGCGGCGCTGGCCGTGTCGGCAATCGGCTCGTTCATCGCGGGCACCATCGGCGTCATCGGCCTCACGCTGTTTGCGGTGCCGCTGGCTTCGATGGCGCTGAAATTCGGTCCTGCCGAATATTTCACGCTGATGCTGTTTGCAATGACCGCGGTCTCGACGCTGACCGGTGAATCGCCTGCCAAAGGCGTCATTGCGACGATCTTCGGCCTGATGATCGCTACCATCGGCATCGATCTGCAGAGCGGCCAGGCGCGTTACACCATGGGCATCCCGGAATTCCAGGACGGCGTCGGTTTCGTGGTTGTCGTGGTCGGACTGTTTGCGATGGCCGAAGTGTTCCGCGGCCTTGAAGACATCTATCGCGGCACTTCCGCCGAGGCGATGAAAATCACCGGCAAGCTCTGGCTGACCAAGGAAGAGTGGCAGCGCTCGATCGGCCCGATCTGGCGCGGCGGCATCATCGGCTTTGTCATCGGTGTACTGCCGGGCGCCGGCGGCACGATCGCTTCGATCATGTCGTATACGACTGAAAAACGCCTGTCCAAACATCCCGAAGAGTTCGGCCGCGGCGCCATCGAGGGTGTTGCCGGTCCGGAATCAGCCAATAACTCCGATACCGCAGGCGCGCTGGTGCCGCTGCTGACGCTGGGTGTGCCCGGCGGCGGGGCGACGGCGGTGATGCTCGGTGCTTTCATCATGTACGGTGTGCAACCGGGCCCGCTGCTGTTCCAGAACCGGCCCGACCTGGTGTGGGGCCTGATCAACAGCATGTACGTCGGCAACATCATGCTGGTGATCCTCAACCTGCCGCTGATCGGTCTGTTCGTGCGGTTGCTCTATATCCCCGTCGGTATCCTGTATCCGCTGATTGTCGCGATTTCGGTGATCGGGGCTTACGCCATCAACGGCAGCACGGTGGACCTGTGGCTGATCCTGATTTTCGGCGTGGTTGGCTACCTGTTCGGCAAACTCGACATCCCCGTGGCGCCTTTGGTGCTGTCGCTGGTGCTGGGCGGAATCATGGAGCAGTCCTTCAGGCAGGCGATGACCATTTCCGGCGGCGACCTGAAAATCTTCTACAACAGCGGCATTACGGTGACGTTGCTCGCGATGTCGGTCATTTCCGTGGCGCTGCCTTTTGTGATGCCGATGCTGCGCAAGCTGGGCAGCAAAGGCGACGAAAGCTGAGCGCCGTTGTATTTCTTTTGAATTTTAATTTTGCTGATCTGGAGAATGCGTTTTGAATAAAGTAACCGTAGTGCCCGGCGACGGCATCGGTCCGGAAGTCGTCGGTGCCACCTGCGCCATCATCAAGGCGTCGGGTGCGAAA
>CBHTVL010000357.1:0-3232 GCA_966096475.1 uncultured Burkholderiales bacterium | reverse complement strand
GCAATTCCCAATTCGGCCGCAGTGTGGCGTGCGCGCTGCGGCCGGTCCCCGGACAGCAGAGCAACCTGCACGCCCTCCTCCTTCAGCGCGCTGATCATCGTCAGGGCATCATGGCGCAGCACATCATCCAGCAGGAACAACGCAAGCCAGCCCTGCGCGTCGCCAAGCGCAACCACTGAAACCGCATCCGGCGCAAAATCAATTTCGGCGGGCAGTGTTTGTCCGTGCAAGGCCGCGACAAACTGCGGTCGACCGACACGCATCAGGCGACCGTTGACGATGCCTTCGACACCATCACCGGCAAAAGTCTGCACCCCCTTCGCCACCGGATGTGCGCCATGCGCCGCATTCGCCAGCGCGCGGCCCGCGGGATGCTCGGACCACGCTTCCAGCGCCGCAGCCTCGCCCAGACACTGCTCACGCGTGCGGTCCGACAACAGCGTGACACCGGTCAGCGTCATGCGGCCGGTGGTCAGGGTGCCGGTCTTGTCGAATACAAAATGCGTGGCCCGGGCCAGCGTTTCCAGCGCGGAACCGCGGGTAATCAGTACACCCGCGCGGTACGCCGCACCCGTAGCGGCCGTCAGGGCCGCCGGCGTTGCCAGCGACAGCGCGCAGGGGCAGGTCACCACCAGCATGGCCACCGCAATCCACAGCGCACGGGATGAATCGATCTGCCACCAGACTGCAAACGCGGCGAGCGTCAGCACCAGCAACGAGGCGACAAACCACTGCGCGACACGGTCGGCAGCCCGCGCGATCTTCGGTTTTTCCGATTGCGCACGATCCATCAGCCTGACGATGCCCGACAGCACCGTCTCTTCGCCGGTACGCGTGACGCGCATGGTCAGCACCCCTTCCAGATTGACCGCGCCGCCCGTCAGCGGGTCGCCCGGACGTTTCACCACCGGCCGCGATTCACCGGTCAGCAAGGCCTCATCGGCGGCCGAAAAACCCTCAACCACCACGCCGTCGGCAGGAATAGCATCACCGGGACGCACGCGTACCAGATCACCGGACTGCAGCGCGGCCGCGGCAACACGTACCGTCGCGCCCTGCGCATCGCCGGTCAGGCGTTCCGCAGTGGCCGGCGCCATCCGCGCCAGCTGTTCCTGGGTCTGCATCGCCTTGCCGCGCGCCTCGGTTTCCAGGAAGCGCGCACCGAGCAGCAGGAACACAAACATCGACACCGAATCAAAATAGACTTCGCCGCTCGCCGTCCACGTCGCCCACACGCTGGCTGCAAACGCGATGATGATGCCCAGTGACACCGGCACATCCATACCGGCGCGGCCGGTTCGCAGATCGCGCCATGCGCCGGCGTAAAACGGCATCGATGACCACAGGGCCACCGGCAAGGTCAGCAACAGGCTGGCAATGCGCATCAGCTGTTCGATATCCGCGGTCATCGCACCTTCGGCGACATACACCGGGAAGGCATACATCATCACCTGCATCATGCCGAAACCGGCGATGAACAGGCGCCACAGCAGCACGCGGCGCTCGCGGCGCATGCGCTCCTCGGCACGCGTACGGTCATAGGGATGCGCCTCGTAGCCGAGAGCGGCCACAGCGCCGAGAATTTTGCTGAGGGAAGTTTCGTCCGCATCCCAGCGCACGCGGGCGCGGCGGGTTGAATAATTAAGAATGGCATCGCGCACGCCCGGCAATCGCGAGAGCCGCTGCTCGATCAGCCAGACACAGGCAGCGCAGGTCACGCCATCAATCAGCAAGGCCGCCTCCCGGACCTCGCTGTCATCCGCATCCCGGCGCACAAATCCGCGCTGCACTTCAGGCAGGTCATACACCGCCAGTTCATCAGGCACCAGATCCATGCCGCGTACCGGCGGCGGCGCTGCGGTACGGTTGCGGTAATAGGCACCCAGTCCGTTGTCGGCGATGGTCTGCGCCACTGCCTGACAGCCGCGGCAACAGGTGCCGTGCTCCACACCTTCGATCCTGACCGGAAACACCGCAGCCTCAAGCGGCAGGCCGCAATGAAAACACCCCGCGTCGAAATCCGCCGCGGGGTGCTTTACTGCAGAATCCGGCGTTGCCGCCGTCATCCGTAAACCACTGTCATCAGAACTTCATCCCGACGCCGACGCCGAGAACCAGCGGGTTGATCTTGAAGTGTGCCGCGGTGGCGCCGGTCGCGACAGTCTTGACATCAGTATCAATCCAGATCTTCTTCAGGTCAACGTTGAAAAAGAACTGTTTGTTGATCGGGAAATCCGCACCGAGCTGCATCGCGCCGCCCCAGCTGCTTTTATCGACCGTCAGCGTGCCGCTGCCCAGATTGATGTCGTAGAACTTGGTGTAGTTGATGCCGGCACCGACATAGGGACGGAAGGAAGGGCTGTCCGGCGCAAAGTGGTATTGCAGGGTCAGGGTCGGCGGCAACAGTGCAACGCTACCCACCGGCGTGCCGCCGGACGTGATGTCGTGTTTCTTGGTCGCCAGAATCAGTTCCATGCCGAGGTTGTGCGTCACGAAATAGGTAAAGTCCAGTTCCAGCGTGGTCTCCGTACTGGCATCCAGATTCAGCGCGGAAGAACTCGCATCCGGGTTGATGTTGATGACTCGCGCGCGACCCAGCCAGTCACCTTGAGCAGCACTTGCCACACCGCTCGCCAACGCAATTGCCAGTGCCACAGGCACCAAAATCCACCGCTTCATGTACATCTCCTTGTGTTGAATTGTGCGAGGTCATCTTATGCACCCTGAAAAACAGCCCTTTGACCCAGATCAAATACCCTGCACATGACAGGGTTGTCCTTCTAAAATGACAGCCGTGATTACCTGGCTGACTGATGACGACGATTTTCCGCCCCTCCAACAGGCGCTGACCGAACCCAACGGCCTGCTGGCCGCCGGTGACAGTCTCGAGGCATCACGTCTGCTCGCTGCCTACCGTCGCGGCATTTTTCCGTGGTATTCCGATCGACAACCCGTGTTGTGGTGGAGTCCGGATCCGCGCATGGTGTTGTTTCCCGGTGAATTCCGCATGCCGCGCTCACTGGCCAAACGTCTGCGCCGCCGTGATTATGAAATTCGCGTGGACAGTGTCTTTACCGGAGTCATGCGCGGGTGCGCGATGCCACGCGGCGAAGAGGCAGGCACCTGGATTACCGGAGACATGATTGCGGCATACAGCGAATTACACCGCCTCGGACATGCCCACAGCATTGAAACCTGGATCAACGGCGAACTGGCCGGCGGCCTGTACGGG
>CBHTVL010000356.1:0-3249 GCA_966096475.1 uncultured Burkholderiales bacterium | reverse complement strand
CGCGTCTGCCCGAGCTGCTGATAGCGTCCCCACGTTGGCACATCCAGCAGCAACGTGTGCCCGCCACTCACGAGAAGGGCAGTGAACGGCGGCGTCGCGTCGGGGTGTTCGAGTAGCGTCGCGAACAGATGCCCCTCGAGATGATGCACGGGCACGATGGGCTTGCCCTGCGTAAAGGCGAGCGCCTTGGCGTAGCTCGTGCCAACCAGCAGCGCGCCAACCAAGCCCGGCGCATGCGTCACCGCGACGGCATCAATGTCGCGCAGCGCGTGATGGGCTTTGCTGCGGTCAATCAGGTGCTCGCCTCTCGCTCCTATCATGAAGTCGTTGCCGCACTGTCGACCGAACACGCCAATCTGTTCACCTTCGAAGGTTCGCGCACCGACAAACATGTGCGGGAGCACGAGGTTTATGCGCTGGGTCCCGCACCCGCGCCGCAGCGCCTGCCGCGCCAGAAAACCGCACATGCCGCCGCCTTTGAAAAACTCGGCAACACCGCCTCCACCGCCCGTACCGGCGTGATGCGGCGTCCGCTGCTGGCCACCGCGCTGGCCGTCATCCTGATCATCGGCACATCGATTGCCCTGCGCATGACCCTGCGCAAGCCGGCGCCCGAGGCACCTGCCGCCGAATTGGCACAAACCGGGACTCCGCCCGTCACGCCGCCGGCACCGGTGCCGGAAGTCAAAAGCCCGACGGCAAAAGCCGACAGCAAGACCGAAGCTTCCGCATCTGCAAAACCGGCCCGCAAACCCGAAACCAAGGCGTCCGCCAGCGAGCCCGCCGCCGATGCCGGCACGGGTATCCTGCGAATCAACGTGCTTCCCTGGGGCGAGGTGTATGTCGATGACCGCAAGTTCGGCGTGGCGCCGCCCCTGCGCGATGTCGCGCTGAAACCCGGCCCGCACCGCATCGAGATCCGCAACCCCGGTTTCGCGTCCTATGTTCAACTGGTCGACGTCAAGGCCGGCGAAGAGATTAGAATCCGGCATCAGTTCCGATGAGACCCGTCATGCGCGCATTTGCCCTGCTGCTGTTGATCCCGCTCCTGCTGACCGGCTGCCAAGCCGTGCAGAAAAGCATGAAGGACTTTTCCGATTCAATGGACTTCGACAAGCAGCGCGCCGCATCCCAGGAAACCGCGCTGCCCAGTGCCGAAGCACGGCTGAAGACCGGCATCGCGCAATACGAGGAAGGCAACTATGCCCAGGCCCAGCGCACACTGCAGTCCGCGCTGCTCAACGGCCTGACGGCTCGCACCGACCAGGCGCGGGCCTATAAATATCTCGCCTTCATCTACTGCGTCACCGACCGCATCCCGCAGTGCCGGCAGGAATTCAGCAATGCGATCACCGCCGATCCGAAATTCACGCTGACCGCGGCCGAAGCGGGACACCCGACCTGGGGCCCGATGTACCGCAGCGTGCGCGGCCGCTGAGCACCGCAGGACGATGACCCAGCCCGCACAACTCGGCCGCTACGATGTCGTCGCCGAGATCGGGCGCGGCGCAATGGGCGTGGTCTACCGCGCCGTCGATCCGATGCTGGAACGCACGGTCGCGATCAAGACCATCAACATGGCGCTGGATCCCGGCGAGATGGAGCACTACGAAAAGCGCTTCACCATCGAGGCGCGCGCCGCCGGCGGCCTGAACCACCCCAATATCGTCATCATTTACGACATCGGTCGCAGCGGCGACCTCGCCTATATGGCGATGGAATATCTTGAAGGCCGTGAACTGAAGGAACTGATCACCGGCGGCGAAATCATGCCGGATCGTGCTCTGGACATCACCGCGCTGGTCGCCGACGGCCTCGCCTACGCCCATGCCCATGAGGTGGTGCACCGCGACGTCAAACCGGCAAACATCATGGTCCTCAAGGACGGCCGGGTCAAAATCACCGACT
This sequence comes from uncultured Burkholderiales bacterium, assembly GCA_966096475.1. Classification (GTDB taxonomy): domain Bacteria; phylum Pseudomonadota; class Gammaproteobacteria; order Burkholderiales; family SG8-41. The sequence continues at coordinate 1,341 of CBHTVL010000356.1, read as the reverse complement.
TCGGCATCGCGCGCATGCGCACCGCCGATGTGCGTACACAGACCGGCGTCGTGCTCGGTTCGCCACGCTACCTGTCGCCGGAACAGGTATTGGGCAAACGCTGCGATGCACGCGCCGACACCTTCTCGCTCGGCGTGATTCTTTATGAAATGGTCACCGGCCAGGCCCCGTTCAACGGCATCGACGTCAATTCACTGATGTTCCAGATCGTCAACTTCACGCCGCCGCCGCCGAGCAGCGTCAATCCGGCGCTGCCGGCGATGCTTGACCTGATCATCGCCAAGGCGCTGGCCAAAAACGCCGACGACCGTTACGCCGACATCGCCGAATTCGCCGCCGACCTGCGCACCTGCCGCCAGCAGGGCGCAACGGCAACCCCGTCTGCCGTATCCGCAAGCACAGCCGTGCCGCGGATGATCCCCGACCCGACCGACCCGTTTGCCGACCCCCTGCCCTCTTCGCGCGCCGATGACCGCACCGTACCGGACGGCGGCGTCGCCGATACCCTGCCCGCACGCGGACTGGCCAAAGGTTTTGATTCAATGGCAGCCACGATGCGCCTCGCGGCACAGACCGGTGCCGTCACCGATCCGGATGCGCTGGCCGCCACTTTCGGTGTCAGCCGCCACGACATCGACGCCATGGTCATCGCCTCCGATACCCTGCCGCCGCAGGAACCGCCCGTGCAGCCGCAACTGGCTCCCGGATGGTCACCGCGGGACCGGCGCATGTTCTTTGTTTCCGTTGCCGCAGCCACCGTGGCCGGTGCGCTGATCGTCATCCTCTGAAGGAATACTGATGCGTATCACCGCCGTCGAAGCCATCGCCATCGACATCCCTCTGAGCAAAAATTTCGGCGGCTCCACTTACAGCGTGCTCAAGCGTTCCACCGTGATCACCCGGCTGCGTACTGATGAAGGACTGGTCAGCGAGGTCTACAACGGCGACAACCGCGCCCACGGTCCGCAAATCGCCGCGATGGTGCAAAACGAGCTGTTCAATGCCGTCAAAGGCCTGTCAATCTACGAACGCGAACTCGCCTGGCAGCGCATGTTTGCGCTGACCCATGCCGCCGGCGACAAAAAGCTGCTGCTGGAAGCCATCGCCTGCATGGACTGCGCGATCTGGGATCTCACCGGCAAGGCACTGGGCAAACCGGTGCGCGAACTGCTCGGCGGCTATACCGACCATCTGCCGATCATTTCCATCGGCGGGTATTACATGCCGGGCAAGACGCTCGCCGACATCGGCCGCGAAATCGAGTCCTATCGCGATTTCGGCATGGCCGGCTGCAAATTCAAGGTCGGCGGCCTGTCGCCGGAAGAAGATGCAAAGCGCGTG
>CBHTVL010000355.1:0-3258 GCA_966096475.1 uncultured Burkholderiales bacterium | reverse complement strand
AGGCCGAGGTTGGCGATGGCCTTGCGGTCTTCGGGTTTTTCAGAGGCCAGCAGCCGCACGTAGTAATAGCTGTTGCTGATCGCGACGCCGCATTCGCCGGCTGCGACGGCCAGAAGCTGGTCGGTATCGCCGCCTTTCGGCGCGCGCGCGAAATTGGCGACCACGCCCTTGGCCCATTGTTCGGCCCTGGCTTCACCCCAGTGTTCGATCAGCGCACTCATCAGCGACAGGTTGTAGACATGGCTGCCGGAACGCGTGCAGACCTGGCCCTTCAGTTTCGGGTCCGCGAGGTCTTCGTAGTTCTGCACATCGGCAGCCTTGACCGCAGCCTTGTTGTAAACAATCACGCGGGCGCGGGCGGAAAAACCGAACCATTGGTTGTTCGGCGTACGCATGTGGTCGGGCAGGCGCGAGGCCAGCACCTTGGAATCGACGGACTGGAAAAGGCCCATCTGTTCGGCGCGCCACAGGCGGCCGGCATCCACGGTGACCAGCACGTCAGCGGGGCTGGAAGCGCCTTCGTTTTTCAGGCGTTCGATCAGCGGGTCTTCACCGGCTTCGATGCGGTTCAGCTTGATGCCCGTGGTCTTGGTGAAATTGACGTACAGCGCTTCGTCGGTCTGGTAATGGCGCGACGAGTAGAGGTTCAGCAGGTTTTCCTGGGCTGCTGCGGGGAGGCTGAGTGCGCTGATCATGGCGCAGCTGATGATTCCGGCGATACGCATAAAAATCCTTTAATAAACAATAACTTGATTCGTTGAATGCTGGAGTCTTCGATGACCGGCTCAAATATTAACAATAATGGTTCTCAATTGCAATGTTAATGAGAATTGTTGTTAACAAGTGAATGGGGTAAGCCAAAGGCTATCGCCGCTGCAGAGGCGGGGATTTGATCAGGAGCAAGCGGAGGCGGGATTCCCGGTGATGCCGGGATCAGCGCGGGACTTAGATCGCGAGACGGCGGGCGCCGTTGTAGCGGGTCTTCCAGTAGCGCTCGGACATGTCGACGATCTCAACTTTGCCGCCGCGGCTGGGCGCGTGCACAAAGCGTGAATCGCCGAGATAGATGCCGACATGCGAAAACGGACGGCGCAGCGTGTTGAAGAACACCAGATCGCCGGGCTGCAACTCGGTGCGATCAATGCTCGCGCCGACCTGGCTGATTTCGCGGGCGTTGCCGGGCAGTGATTTGCCGGTGGCCTGGTTGAATACATAGCGGATCAGTCCGCTGCAGTCGAAGCCGGTATCCGGCGTGGTCCCGCCGTATTTGTAGCGCACACCGATAAAACTCAGCGCACGAAGCACAATTTCCTGAGCCTGGCCGAGCATGCCGCTTTCGGCGCTTGCAGCCGGCGCGCCGGTTTCACTGCCGTCGTTCGCCATCGCGGACAGGGGCAGCAGGGCCAGCAGGATGATCGGGATCCAGATGCGTCGCATGCGCGCAATGTAATCAATAAGCACATGATTGTAAAGGCTAAATTTTCATAACCGGAGAATGCGCCCCATCGTAAACTGGTGCCATCACAGGATTGTTGGGCATCATATGATCATGGCAGAGTTCAATGTCTTATCAAGGCGGTGTCCGCTATGCCGGGAACCGTCCGTAGAACCGATCAAAGGCCGCCTGGGTTTCAGGCTGCCTACTCATCGCTGTACCAAATGCGGAACGGAGCTAAAGATCACGTTTACTCGGTCTGCACTTTGGTCGGTACCTGTTTACGTCGTTGCGCTAATTGTTACGTACATCACAATTATCTGGCTTCAGCAGTCGCAAGAGATTATCGGTGTAGTCCGGGCTGGGCTAATCGGCTGCGTCGTGGCTGTCGCCTTTTCAATCTCTGCCAATGTCGCTTTGCGCGGCATGGTCTTTTGCCCGTGCAAGTCATGAGGCACAACCCCGCGTGCAAGCGGGATGCCCTTCCGCGCTCCCCCTTAGTTTTAGGTTATTCGCTCATGAACATCCACTGCATATCGTTTCGGCTGGCGCGCGTTGCCGTGCTGCTGGCAGCCTTGCTGGCTGGCGCCGCGCTGGCCCAGACCGCCGTCGAAGTCATTCCGCTCAAATACCGTCAGGCCGATCAGGTGATCCCGGTGCTGCAGCCCTTGCTCGGACGGGAGGGCAGCATCAGCAATTTCCAGAACCAGCTGGTGATCCGCGCCAGCCCTGCCGAACTGGCGCAGGTCAAAAGTGTGCTGGCCAGCCTCGATACGCCGCCGCGGCGTCTGCTGATTACCGTGCGTCAGGACGCCAATGTCACCGGCAGCCGTCGCGAGGCCGAAGTCTCGGGCAGCATCGGCAACGACAAGGCGCGGGTGACGGTGCCGGGCAGCGGCTCGCGTGAAGGCGGCAATGTCGTGTTGCGCGAGGGTGACGACCGCTTGCGCGCGCGGGTGGTGGATTCCAGTCAGGCGGGCGGCGAACGCATCGCGCAGACGGTGCAGGTGCTGGAAGGTTACAGCGCGTTCATCCGCGCCGGCGAATCGCAGCCGGTGCGCAACCGGCAGGTGGTGCGTTCGATGGTCAATGGGCAGTGGGTCGACCGTGTCGTCGAAACCACGGATTACCGCGAGGCCGCCACCGGCTTCAATGTGCGACCGCGGCTGCAAGGCGAGATGGTCACACTGGACATCGATCCGCAGCGCGAATCCTTTGATGAGCAGCGCCGCGGTGCGGTCAATATGCAGCGCGTATCGACCACGGTATCCGGCCGCCTCGGCGAATGGATGGATCTCGGCGGCATCAGCGAAAAACGCAGCAACGACAGCAGCGGCATCCTCAGCACGCGCAGCGTGCGTTCCGCTGACCAGCGCGGTGTGCAGGTGAAGGTCGAACTGCTGCCCTGAGATCGTTCGTCAGAACGATGATCCCGGCTGCTGGAGGAATTCGAGTTCTTCCGGCGTCGAGGTGCGGCCGAGAATGCGGTTGCGGTGGGGGAAACGGCCGAAGCGCGCAATGATGTCGCGGTGGCGAACGGCATAATCGGCATACCCCGTGAAGAGGTCCCGCTCGTATTCCGGCGTCTCAACCACGAGTTCGGAAAACAGTTCAACGCATCGATTCTGCATGTCGATCGATTCGGAGTGTTCCAGCGGCAGATAGCAGAACACACGCTCGATGCGCCGCAATTTGCGGTCGGCATGGGCGCCGATCATTTCCTGCGCCAGTTGCAGGGCCTGTGCATCGCAGGCAAAGGCCTGCGGCGTGTCGCGATGGATGTTGCGCGTGAACTGGTCAAACAGCAGGATCAGCGCCAGCCG
>CBHTVL010000354.1:0-3258 GCA_966096475.1 uncultured Burkholderiales bacterium | reverse complement strand
GGCAACACCATGTATCAAGCCATTCAATGGGAAGTGCGTGAACATATCGGCATCCTCAGACTCAACCGCCCCGAGCGGCTGAATGCCATCGACAACGTGATGCGCAACGAAATGGAGCATGTGCTGCGTGCAGCTGAGGCCGATCCGGACGTGTGGACCATCATCGCCACCGGCAATGGCCGCGGTTTCTGCTCCGGCGCTGATCTGAAAGCCCGCGCCGAGGCCGAGAAGGCGGGGTCTGTCGGCACCTCCCCGCAGCCGCTGTTCGACATGAAGTATTACTACGCCATCGGTTTCAGTCAGATCACCAAACCGGTGATTGCTGCGGTCAATGGCGTGACCCGCGGCGCCGGTTGCAATATGGCGTTTGCGGCCGACTTCCGCATTCTCAGTGAGCAGGCCAATTTTGGTGTCAACTTTGTCGAGCGCGGACTGATGGGTGAAACCGCGACCTGGTATCTGCCGCGGCTGGTCGGGCATGCCAAGGCGGCGGAACTGTGTCTGCTGGGCGAACCTTTTGATGCCGCGCAGGCCAAGGCGATGGGCCTGGCTTATTCGGTGGTGCCGCACGACAAGCTGATGGATGAGGCGATGGCGCTGGCGCGCAAGCTGAACAGCAAGGCGCCGATTGCGGTGCAGATGACCAAGGTCGCCCTGCGTCGTGCATGGCAGCAGGACGTCGAACAGCAACTCGAACTGCAGAACACGATGAACAACAAGCTCAAGGGCACTGAGGACACGAAGGAGGCGCTGCGCGCTTTCATCGAAAAACGTCCGCCGCAGTTCAAGGGCGCGTAACCATCCAGCCGGACGGCAACGTCCTGGAGAGACACTCAATGCATATTGCTTTTGTCGGGCTGGGCCAGATGGGCCGGCCCATGGCCATCAACATGTTGAAAAGCGGCGCGAAGCTGACGGTCAGTTCCGCCAGCGGCAAACGCCACGCCGAACTGGAGGCCAAGGGTGCGCAGGCGACCAGCGATCCCGCGGTGGTGGCGCGTGCCGACATCGTGTTTCTGTGTCTGCCGGGTACCGAGGCGGTCAGGGAAACGCTGTTCGGCGCCAAGAGCATTGCTTCGATGATGGGGGCTTCCCAGATCATCGTTGATACCAGCACCATGGATTATCTGGAAACCCGCGAATTCGCGGAAAAGCTTGGTGAGCGCGGTATCGGTTTTATCGATGCACCGGTATCCGGCATGGAGGCACGTGCGATCGAGGGTACGCTGACGGCGATGTGCGGCGGCAAGGCGGATACGCTGGAGAAGGTCAGGCCTTATCTGTCCTGCGTCGCCAACAACATCCTGCATATGGGTGATTCCGGCAGCGGACAGTTGTCAAAACTGATCAACCAGTTGCTGTTCGACATCAACTGTGCAGCCATTGCGGAAGTGTTGCCGATGGCGGCGAAGCTGGGTATTGATCCGGAGAAGATCGGCAAAATCATCAACAGCGGTACCGGGCGCAGCTACGCTTCGGAGTTTTTCATTCCGCGGATTCTCAAGAACAATTTTTCCGACGGTTATCCGCTGCAACACGCCTACAAAGACATTGATGCGGGCGCCAAGGTCAGTGCCACCCACAACATCCCGATGCCGGTGCTGGCTGCTGCTTCAGCGACTTATCAGATGGCCTTGCTCAAAGGGCATGGACATCTCGACAAAGGCGCGATGATCCGCGTGTTCGAGGATTTGCTGGGCGTGCAGTTCCGCAGCGGGGATGGCAATGTCTGAGTCTGCGATCCGGGTTGATGCAGGACGCCTGAACGCTTTTGCCACTGCGGTTTATGCGGGGGCCGGCATGCCGGAGGCGGATGCGCGGCTGCTGGCGGACACGCTGGTGCAGTCGGATCTGTGGGGGCATCAGTCGCATGGTGTGTTGCGCCTTGGCTGGTATCTGGAACGGCTGCAAAACAAGGTCATGAATCCGGTGACCAAGCCGGAATTCGTGGTGGATGCCGGCGCGATGGCAATGATTGACGGCCACGACGGCGTCGGCCATGTGCTGACCATGCTGGCGACCCGGGAAGCGGTGAAGCGGGCCAAACAGCACGGCATTGCCGCGGTCGGCGTGCGCATGTCGAATCATTTCGGCACCTGCATGTATTACACCCGTCTTGGCGCGCTGGAAGGCTGCGTGATGTTGCTGACCACCAACGGCGGGCCGGCGATGGCGCCCTGGGGCGGTCGCAAGAAAATCATCGGTACCAATCCCTGGTCGGTGGCGACGCCGGCCGGCAAACATCCGCCCTTCCTGATGGACATGGCGAATACCGGTGTGGCGCGGGGCAAGATTTATCTCGCGCACAACAAGCGTCAGCCGATTCCCGAGGGCTGGGCGATCGACAAGGACGGCGCGCCGACAACCGACCCGCAGGCGGCGATTGAAGGCATCGTGTTGCCGATGGCCGGACACAAGGGTTATGCGATTGCGATGATGGTCGATGTGCTGTCAGGCGTGCTCACCGGCAGCGGTTTCCTGTCCGGCGTGCACAGTCCGTACAAGACCGCGGAAAAGAGCAACTGCGGCCATTTCATGGTCGCAATTAACATTGAGGCATTGCAGCCGCTGGCGCAGTTCAATGCACGGATGGAGCAGTACATTGCTGAACTGAAGTCGGTTCCCCTGGCTCAAGGCAGCAACGAGGTGTTTTATCCCGGCGAAATTGAGGCCAATAACGATATTGCCAACCGTCGCGACGGCCTGCTGCTGCCCGCGGATACGCTGGAAAATCTGGCCTCGATCGCACGCGATACCGGTCTGACGGGGCTGCTGCCCTTCTGAAAATAACGGATTGTCTGCTGCCGGGGCTATTGCGCCTTGGAAGCGGCTTCCGCTATCGTGTCGGACTGCCCGAAGCAGGCGTTTTCAGTGTGACTGCGCATCCCGGATGACGCAGTATCAAGTAAGGACATTTCCGATGGCAAAAAAGAGCGGCAAGACGGTAAAAAGTGCTGCAAAAGGCGCGGCAAAAAGCACGGTGAAAAGCGGCATGCGCAAAGGATTGACTGCCTATGGCGACGAAGGTTTTTCGCTGTTCCTGCGCAAGGCCTTCATCAAGGCAATGGGCTACACCGATGATGCGCTGGACCGGCCGATTGTCGGCATCACCAATACCTTCAGCGGTTTCAACGCCTGCCACCGCAATGTTCCGGAACTGATCGAGGCCGTTAAACGCGGCGTGATGCTCGCCGGCGGTCTGCCGGTGGAGTTTCCGGTGATTACGCTGCACGAGTCATTTGCCTATCCGACCAGCAT
>CBHTVL010000353.1:0-3263 GCA_966096475.1 uncultured Burkholderiales bacterium | reverse complement strand
CGGTTGACGGCATTGAGCTTGTCGATGATCGGCTTCGCGGTGCCGGCCGGCGCGAACAGGCCGTACCAGGTGCTGTAGTCGTAACCGGCCACGCCGCCTTCAATCAGCGTCGGCACATCAGGAGTTGCCGGTGAACGTTTGGCGGTGGTGACACCCAGTGCGCGCATGCGTCCGCTTTTGACATGAGGCAGTGCCGAGGCAAAGGTTGACACCATCATGTTGATCTGGCCGCCGAGCAGGTCGCTCAGCGCGGGGCCCGTGCCTTTGTACGGCACGTGAACGATATCGATTTTGGTCTGCAGCTTGAGTAATTCGGCGGCAAGGTGCGTGCCGGATCCGGTGCCGGCTGAAGCATAGTTGTACTTGCCGGGATTGGCGCGCGCGAGCTCGATGAATTCCTTCAGGTTTTTTGCCGGCAGGCCGGGATGGATGACGAGAATGTTGGGCTGAACGGCTGACAGCGAAATCGGCGCGATGTCGCGGATCGTGTCGTAGCGCAGTTTGGTGTACAGCGTGGCGTTGAACGCAAGGCTGATGTTGCCGAAGAGGATGGTGTAACCGTCTGCCGGCGACTTGGCGACGATTTCGGTACCGAGCGTCGAACCGGCGCCGCCGCGGTTGTCGACCACGACCGGTTGTCCCAGCGCCTCGTTCAGCGCCTGGGCGACGATGCGGCCGATGATGTCGGTGCCGCCGCCGGGGGCGAAGGGCACGACAAAACGGATCGCTTTGGACGGATATTCCTGGGCGGTCGATGCCAGGGGCGCGATCAGCACGGCGCCCAGCAACAGGGCGGTCAGCGTTCGGCGATGCATGGTGTTCTCCTCTATCCTTTGTTTTTATCTGTCAAGGCAAAACGGCCCGCTACTGTATCGCGGGCCGTCCGGTCACGCCATGCCGCCTGTTTCAGGCTGCTTTGGCGGATTTCGCCGTGGCGTTGGCGCCGGTGAGGAAGGCCATTGCAGCATCGACGCCGCCTTTTTTATGCGGCACGCCGGCGAGTTCAAGTCCCATCTCGACGCCGGCGAGCGTGCCCATCAGCGTGAGGTCATTGAAGTCGCCGAGGTGGCCGATGCGGAACACCTTGTCCGCCACTTTGCCGAGGCCGCTGCCGAGCGACATATTGAAATGCTCGAGTACGACTTTGCGGAAGGCGACTTCACTGTGGCCGGCGGGCATCATCACGGCAGTCAGCACCGGTGAATATTCGGCGGGGTTCTGGCAGACCAGTTCGAGGCCCCAGGCAGTGACCGCGCGCCGCGTGGCTTCGGCATGGCGCTGGTGGCGGGCGAACACATGGTCGAGACCTTCCTCGTCGAGCAGCATTTTCAGTGCTTCGCGGAGGCCGTAGAGCAGATTGGTCGCCGGGGTGTACGGGAAATAGCCGTTTTTGTTCGGCGCGAGCATTTCGTCCCAGGACCAGTAGGAACGCGGCAGCCTGGCGTTTTTGCTGGCGGCCAGCGCTTTCGCCGAAATCGCATTGAACGAGAGGCCGGGCGGCAGCATCAGGCCTTTTTGCGAGCCGCCGACGGTAACGTCAGCGCCCCATTCGTCATGGCGGTAGTCGACCGAGCCAAGGCCCGAAATGGTGTCGACCAGAAACAGCGCCGGATGTTTGACGCGGTCGATGGCCTTGCGCACTTCGTGCACGCGCGAAGTCGCGCCGGTGGAGGTTTCGTTGTGAACCACGCAAACGGCCTTGATGCTGTGGGCGGTATCTGCCGCAAGGCGGGCTTCGATCGCGGCCGGATCAGCGCCGTGACGCCAGTCGCCGGCGATGAATTCCGGTTTCAGGCCGAGACGCAGCGCGAGGTTTTTCCACAGGGTTGCGAACTGGCCGGATTCATACATCAGCACGGTGTCGCCGGGCGACAGCGTGTTGACCAGAGCCGCTTCCCAGGCGCCGGTACCGGAGGCCGGGTAAATGACAACATCGCCCTTGGTTTTGAACACGCGCTTCATGCCGGCGAGTACATCCTTGCCGAGCTGGCCGAAATCCGGGCCGCGATGGTCGATCACCGGCATGTCGATGGCGCGCATCACGCGCTCGGGCACAGTGCTCGGACCGGGGATCTGCAGGAAATGGCGGCCGGCGGTGTAGGTCATGGTTAACTCCAGAGCGTAGGTGAGCCGGCATGGTAATCCCGGCTTGCCGGGTACGGCAACCACTTTTGTATGCAAAATTGATCGGACTGGCGACGTCCATACCATAGACGTTTATAAATATATGTTTTTATTGATATTTATTAATTGCGGCGATGGCTGATCAAAGGTATTATGCATACAAACGGAGTCTTCGCATGTCCAATCCCCAGCCATCCCCCAATAATGTGACCTCGCTGGCCGATCGCCGGCTGTTGCACGAAACCGTAATCGACCAGCTGCGCGACCTGATCGTGCAGGGTGAACTGGCGCCGGAAACCAAACTCAATGAACGGGTGCTGGCCGAACGGCTGGGCACGTCGCGTACGCCCTTGCGCGAGGCGATCAAGTTTCTCGCTTCCGAAGGCCTGGTCGAACTGCTGCCCAACCGCGGCGCGGTGGTCGCGCCGCTGAAGCCGGAAAAAATGAAGGAAGTGTTTGTCGTGCTTGGTGCGCTGGAAGCGCTGGCCGGCGACCTCGCCTGCCGCAATGCGACTGAAGCTGACATTGCCGACATTCGCGCGCTGCATTTCCACATGCTCGCACACCATGCCGCCGGCGAACTGGCGCAGTACTTCAAATACAACCAGCAGATCCACAGCCGGATCATGGATTGCGCCGGCAATGCCACGCTGGCCGCTGCCTACCGCAGTCTCAATGCCCATGTGAAACGCGCGCGTTATCTCGCCAATCTGTCGCGCGAACGCTGGGACAAGGCGGTGCAGGAGCATGGTGAAATTCTGGATGCACTGACCCGGCGCGACGGCACGCGGCTGCAGGCCTTGCTGCGCGATCATCTCGCCAACAAACTGGTACTCGTCATGGAAGCCCTCGATAAACGCAAAGCGGAGGCCGCGCGATGAATGCGCCCGCCAAACCGGTTCAATTCATCCGTTCCTCGCCCGAACACAGCGCGCTGGCGCAGAAGCTGCGCCGCGAAGTGCGCGGCGCCGTACTGTTTGACGCCGCCACCCGCGGACGGTATTCGACCGACGCGTCGATTTACCAGATCGATCCCGTTGGCGTGGTGGTACCGCGGGGCGAGGACGATGCGCTGATTGCAATGCAGGTTGCGCTGGATGCCGGTGTGCCGGTGCTGCCGCGCGGCGGCGGCACCTCGC
>CBHTVL010000352.1:0-3270 GCA_966096475.1 uncultured Burkholderiales bacterium | reverse complement strand
GGTAGCCGGCGCCTTGCGGCAGTCGTTCGGCAAAAGCCATCACCACCGCGGCACCGGTCGATTCCTGCAAGCGCGACACCAGCGTCATGGTGTACGCCGGGCGGCCGAAAAAATCCGCCCACTCGCCTTCGCCGACGCCCGGTGCCTGATCGGGCAAGATGCCGATCGCTTCACCGCGGCGCAGCGCCTTGATCAGCAGTCGCACCCCCTGCAAATTGGCCGGCGCCAGCTTCGCCTGCGCGCGCTGCCGGCCGGCCTGCATCAAGACTTCAAGGCCCGCGCGTTTCGGCGGACGGTACAAAATGGTCAGCGGCAAACGGCGTGCGCCGTACAAGGCAGAAATTTCAAAACAGCCCAGATGCGGGGTCAGAAAGATCAGCCCCTTGCCGCCGCGCAAGGCTTCTTCGACCACGGCCCAGTCATCGCAGCGCACGATCTGATCGATTTCGGCCTCATCGCCAAACCAGACGCGGCACAATTCGCTGATGCTTTTGCCGGTTTCGGCGACCGCGCCGTGAAGGGTGCTGCGGAACGCCGCTTTATCCGCACAAAGCCCGCTGCTCCGCAGGTTTTCCCGGCAGCGCCGGCGGTAGGTCGGCGACAGCCCGTAGACCAGCCAGCCCAGGCCGGCGCCGAAAAAGTGCAGCACTGCCAAGGGCATACGTGCACCGAGGCGCATCAATGCGGACAACAGGGGCATCAGGCCGGGAAATCCGTTAATAAATCAAGGGTTATGTGCTATTCTAACGGCCTTTTTGCCGGCCCTTGCGGGCTTTTTGCCGCGAACCTTTCAACCTTTTCAACTTTTCTGCGATCACACACTACGTCATGAGCAACTTCCTGTTCACTTCCGAATCCGTTTCCGAAGGCCATCCCGACAAAATCGCCGACCAGATTTCCGACGCGGTGCTTGACGCCATCCTCGCGCAGGACAAAAACGGCCGTGTCGCCGCTGAAACGCTGACGCATACCGGTCTTGTCGTGCTCGCCGGTCAGGTCACCACCAGCGCCCGCGTCGATTACGCCAAGGTTGCGCGCAAGATCATCAAACAGATCGGCTACGACGACTCCGAAATCGGCTTTGACTACAAGAGCTGCGGCGTCATGGTGTGTTACGACGAACAGTCGCCCGACATCGCGCAGGGCGTGGACGAAGGCAAGGGCCTCGACCTCGACCAGGGCGCCGGCGACCAGGGCCTGATGTTCGGTTTTGCCTGCGATGAAACGCCGCAGCTGATGCCGATGCCGATTTATTACTCGCACCGTCTGATGGAGCGTCACGCCGAGCTTCGCCGCGACGGCCGTCTGCCGTGGGCGCGCCCCGATGCGAAGTCGCAGGTCTCCGTTCGTTATGTTGACGGCAAACCGCACCACATCGACACCGTCGTGATCTCGACCCAGCACCGTGAAGACATCGGCCACAAGGAACTGTCGGACGCGATCATCGAGCAGGTGGTCAAGCCCGTGCTGCCGAAGAACATGGTCACCAAGGACACCAAGTTTCTGATCAACCCGACCGGCCGTTTTGTCATCGGCGGCCCGCAGGGCGACACCGGTCTGACCGGCCGCAAGATCATCGTCGACACCTACGGCGGCTATTCGCGCCATGGCGGCGGTGCGTTTTCGGGCAAGGATCCGTCGAAGGTTGACCGCTCGGCCGCCTACGCCGCGCGTTATGTCGCGAAGAACATCGTTGCCGCCGGCCTCGCCACCAAGTGCGAAATCCAGGTCGCCTACGCCATCGGCGTCGCGCGTCCGGTCAGCGTGCTGGTCGACACCTTCGGCACGGGGAAAATTTCCGACGACAAAATCGCGACCCTGGTCGAGAAACACTTCGACCTGCGTCCGAAAGGCATCATCCAGTCGCTCGACCTGCTGCGCCCGATTTACACGAAGACCGCCGCCCACGGCCATTTCGGCCGCGACGAACCGGAATTCACCTGGGAGCACACCGACAAGGCTGCTGCACTGAAGGCGGACGCCGGTATCAAGTAATCTGACCTGCTCCATCTTCAATAAAAACGCCGGCATTAGCCGGCGTTTTATTTTGATGCGCGATCTGGTTGCAGCTTAAATCGACGGCATGTTCCAGGCCACATGCACGCGCGGCGCGTGTTGACGGTTATGATTCTGTGGAACCGCAACGGGAGCACTAGATGTTCAAAACCCTCGCCGCGCTGCCCCGCACCGTCTGGCTGATCGGCCTGATCAGCCTGATGAACGACTCAGCCTCGGAACTGGTGTATCCGCTGATCCCGCTGTACCTGTCTTCGGTGCTGATGGCGGGACCAAGCGCGATGGGCATCATCGAAGGCATCGCCGAAGCCACTGCCAGCCTGCTCAAGCTGTTCTCCGGCGTCATTGTCGACCGCACACGCCGCGCCAAACCGTGGATCCTGTTCGGCTACGGGCTTGCAGGATTGGGGCGGCCGCTGATCGCACTGGTTACCAGCTGGTACGGCCTGCTGTTCATCCGCTTCGCCGACCGCGTCGGCAAAGGTCTGCGCAGTTCCCCACGCGACGCCCTGCTCGCCGCCAGCGTAGAACCGAATCGCCGCGGTCTCGCCTTCGGCGTCCACCGCGCCATGGATAATGCCGGCGCAGTGATCGGCCCGCTGGGCGCGGCAGCCCTGCTCGGCGCCGGCGTGGCAATCCGCGACATTTTCATCTGGACCCTGGTCCCCGCCCTGCTGTGCATCACCCTCGCGCTGCTGGTCCGAGAACCCACGCATGCAGGCGTTACGTCGAAACGCTTTGACTGGCGTCTGCGGGACATGCCACCGGTGTTCAAGCGCTACCTGATCGTTGTCGGCCTGTTCACGTTGGGCAATTCCTCCAACATGTTCCTGCTGCTGCGTGCGCGGGAACTCGGCGTGCCCGAAGCCCAAGTGCCGCTGCTGTGGGCTGCGGTATCTCTGGTGGCAATGTTGTTCTCAGCGCCGCTGTCCGCGCTGTCCGACCGGCTTGGCCGTGTCGGGTTGCTGGCCGGCGGCTATGTCGCCTATGGCCTGTTCTACACCGCGCTGGGCCTTATGGCTCGCGACGGCTTTCTGCTCTTCGTCCTGTTCGCCTTCTACGGCCTATTCATGGCGGCAACCGAAGGCGTCGAAAAGGCGCTGGTCGCCGACGTCGCCCCCGAGGGGCTGCGCGGCACCGCCTTCGGCTGGTTCAACCTTGTCGCGGGGATATTCCTGCTGCCGGCATCGGTGATTTTCGGCTGGCTGTATGAAAGCTGTTCGCCGCTGACGGCATTCGCATTTTCCGCCAGTT
>CBHTVL010000351.1:0-3275 GCA_966096475.1 uncultured Burkholderiales bacterium | reverse complement strand
TTTCTGACGGGTTCGCAGCCATGGGATTGCCGGCTGCATGACGTATAGAGCAAGGTTCTTGCCATGCCGAAGGGGCCGTGGTTTCAGGCGAAATCCTCGCGCGGAAATACCGGCGGCAGCGGTTCCACCGCATCCAGTTCCGGTCCCAGTTCGGCTTCCATGCGTTCCATCGACGCCAGCAATGACGAAGCACGCAGCGCCACGCTGTCGATGTCCGCATCGGGAATATCCAGGCCCACGGCGGCGGCCAGGGTTCTTGTCTGTTCTCGGGTCAGTTTCATGAAGTCTTGGCTCCGGAGGTGATGCGTTGCAGGTCAGGATGCCGCTGATGCCAGCTTGTCGCTTTTTCGAAGGCATGGGCGATGCTGAATACTGTCGCTTCGGCAAAAGGTTTCCCTGCGACCTGCAGGGACAGCGGCAGACCGTTGCCGGTAAAGCCCATCGGCAGTGCCAGCGCCGGGATATTGGCCATGCTGAAAGGATAGGTGCTGATCCGCCGCAGGATCACTTTTTTCTCCATGTCCTCTTCCGAACCCACGGTTTCCTTGACGGCATCAATCAGTCCCGGCGGCTGCAGACTGGTCGGGCAGATCAGTGCATCAACGCCCTGCAGCACGTCGAGAACTTCGCGCCGCACCAGCGCCCTTCCGCGCATTGCGCGGTGATAGACGGCGGCCGGAATCAGGCAGCCTGCGGCGAGCCGTGTCCGGGTACCCACGTCCAGATCATTCCAGTGCGTGCGCAGCCATTTGCGCAGCATCATCGCCGCAATATCCGAATCCGAGGTCAGCAGTTGCAGCGGCACCGAGTATTTGGCTTTGGGCAGCGACACTTCACGAACCGTCGCACCGAGACTTTCAAAGACGCGGATGGTTTCTTTCATCGCCGCAACAACTTCGGCATTGGCGCCATCCGGCCAGCTCAGTTCACGCACCACGCCGAAGGTCATGCCGCGCACGCCGCTGTTCAGTGTCGCGGCATAGTCCGGAACCGGCCGGTCGCTGGACAGCGGATCGCGCGGATCATGGCCGGCGATGGCCTGAAGGAACAGCGCATTGTCTTCGACCGTACGGGTCAGCGGTCCGATGGTATCCGCCGTCCAGCCGTACATGACGCCGCCCCAGCGGCTGACCCGGCCGAAGGTCGGACGCAAACCGACAATGCCGTTGGCAGCCGCAGGACTGCGTACCGAGCCACCGGTATCCTCGCCCAGCGAACCCGATGAGAATCCCGCGGAAACGGCAATGCCGGAACCGCTCGAAGAACCGGCCGGATTGCGGTTGATATCCCAGGGATTACGCGGCTGGCCATAGGCAAAATCGACGGTGCCGCCCTTGCCGAACTCATGCAGGTTTTCCTTGCCGATCAGAATCGCGCCGGCGGCCTTGAGCCGTTCAATGACCGCGGCATCATGATCCGGCACGTTATTGGCAAGCACGCGCGAGCCCAACGTAGTCAGCACGCCTTTGCTGTTCAACTGGTCTTTCACGCCGAACGGCAGGCCGTGCAAGGGTCCGCGCCAGCGCCCCGCGGCAATTTCACGCTCTGCCGTGCGCGCCTCGGCGAGTGCCGATTCCGCGCAAACGGTGATGTAAGCGCGCAGCACCGGGTCCCAGCGCTGGATACGATCCAGGCATTGCTGAACAAGCTCCAAGGGGGAAAGTTTGCGGTCGCGGATCAGCCTGCCCTGTTCGGAGGCGCTGAGGAATTCGGGATGTGCTGCGGTCATGGTTTCAGTATAAGGAAGACAGCAATGAGGATAGAAGCAGAAAGTGTTGCAGTCGATGCCTGTTAATCATGAGAGTATCGGTCGCTCTGCAAGGAAGCAAGCGGCCGCCACGGTCACCAAGTGGACCCGCAGCCGCTGCACGCAAAAAAATACTTTATTGTTCAGTCATTCACTTCATCTGTACGGAACATCCGAAATGCTGCGCGTACCTGTTTTGATTTTTGCTATTGGCTTTTTTCCATTTGCGACTGCTGTCGTCGCGCAGACGGTGTATCCGGCAAAGTCGGTTCGTGTAGTCATTCCTTACCCGCCCGGCGGCGGCAATGACATCATCGGGCGCATTGTTGCCGATGATCTCGGCAAACGGCTCGGCCAGCAGATGCTGGTGGACAATCGCCCGGGCGGCAGCACGGCCATCGGTGCTGAAATCGTCGCACGTGCGCCGGCCGACGGTTATACGCTGCTGATCACCAGTCACACCACCTATGCGCTGTTGCCCAATCTGCGCCCCAAACTCAACTATGATCCGGTCCGCGATTTCGAACCGGTTTCATTACTGGCCCGACAGTCCTTCGCGCTGGCTGTGCATCCCTCACTCCCAGCCAATACCGTCAAACAGGTCATCGCACTCGCCAAATCCCGGCCGGGACAACTGACGTTCTCGTCCGCCGGCGCCGGCACGGGAACCCATTTCTCCGGTGAACAGTTCAAGGTGCTGGCCAAAGTGGACATGCTGCATGTGCCCTACAAAGGCGGCAACACGGCATTGAATGCGGTGCTCAGCGGCGAAACCACGATGACTTTCGGCAGCCTTTCCGCGCTGTCGCCATACGTTAACGCCAAAAAGCTGCGCGTCATTGCCGTCACCAGCGCCAAACGCTCCCCGCTGGATCGCAACATACCGACGATCGCGGAAAGCGGCTTGCCCGGTTATGAGATGACGCCCTGGTACGGATTGGTCACGCCGAAAGGCGCACCGCAGACGGTAATCGAACGCTTGAACAGTGCGGTGATCGCCTCAATGCAGTCGAAGGAGATGCAGGAAAAAATTGCGCGTGTCGGATATGAGCCCGAAGGCAGCACGCCGTCGCAGCTCGCCGAGCACATCAAGGCGGAGCTGGCGCGTTATGCGAAGCTGATCAAGGTGATCGGCTTCAAGGAAGAGTGAAGTGACTGCGCCGCTGCGCCTAGATGCCTTGCGGCGTTCCAGGTTCGGCAGCCTGTGACGGCTCAGGTGTTTCACTGCCTTCGCCCTGCGGCGCCTCTTCCGCCTGCTTGCGCAGTTTCTTTTCTTCTTTTTTCTGCTTTTTTGCCAGTTCCCGCTGCCGTTTGGCAAAACCGTAGTTGGGTTTCATGGGCACTGCTCCTGTTAAAAAATAAAACGGCGGCGGCGCAAAAGCGCCGTCGCCGTTGTCGCTGCAGACTGGCTGGATAAAACGCTTATAGCGCTTTCTCCAGTGCTTGACGCTGCGCAGTCATCTCCGCCGGCAGTCTCGACTGGAGCTTGCCGAAGAGTTCCTCGTGATCCTTAACCTCGGCACGCCAG
>CBHTVL010000350.1:0-3286 GCA_966096475.1 uncultured Burkholderiales bacterium | reverse complement strand
GCGCTGCGCCACCGCATCAACCCGCAGCGGCAGCTGGTCATCAAGGGCGCACACGGCAACAACCTCAAGGACGTGACGGTGGGCATTCCCATCGGGCTGCTGACCTGCGTCACCGGCGTCTCCGGCTCCGGCAAATCGACGCTGGTCAATGACACGCTGTATCTGTCCGCGGCGCGTGATCTTTACGGCAGCAATGTCGAACCCGCGCCCTGCGTCGCCATCGAAGGCATGGAATTCTTCGACAAAGTGGTCAACGTCGACCAGAGCCCGATCGGTCGCACGCCCCGCTCCAATCCCGCGACCTACACCGGCCTGTTCACACCGATCCGCGAACTGTATGCCGGCGTGCCGGAATCCCGTGCGCGCGGCTACGGCGCCGGCCGCTTCTCGTTCAACGTCAAGGGCGGCCGCTGTGAAGCCTGCCAA
This sequence comes from uncultured Burkholderiales bacterium, assembly GCA_966096475.1. Taxonomy (GTDB): domain Bacteria; phylum Pseudomonadota; class Gammaproteobacteria; order Burkholderiales; family SG8-41. The sequence continues at coordinate 2,860 of CBHTVL010000350.1, read as the reverse complement.
GGCGACGGCGTGCTGAAAGTCGAGATGCACTTCCTGCCCGACATCTACGTGCCCTGCGACACCTGCCACGGCAAACGTTACAACCGTGAAACGCTGGATATCCGTTACAAGGGCAAGACCATCCACGAAGTACTGGAGATGACGGTTGAACACGCACTGGAGTTTTTCAGTGCGGTGCCGACGCTGGCGCGCAAGCTGCAGACGCTGATGGATGTCGGCCTCGGCTATATCACGCTGGGCCAGAGCGCGACCACGCTGTCTGGCGGCGAGGCGCAGCGCGTCAAGCTGGCGCTGGAACTGTCGAAACGCGATACCGGCCGCACGCTGTACATCCTTGATGAACCGACCACCGGTCTGCATTTCCACGACACCGACCTGCTGCTGCGCGTGCTGCACCGTCTGCGCGACCACGGCAACACCATTGTCGTCATCGAACACAACCTTGACGTGATCAAAACAGCCGACTGGGTCATTGATCTCGGTCCCGAAGGTGGCGGCGGTGGCGGCCGGATCATTGCTGAAGGACCGCCGGAAACCATCGCTGCAAATCCGGGCAGCCATACCGGCGTTCACCTGAAAACGGTGCTGGTGTGAAATCCGAGGCCGCACGTGAACTGCTGACCGGCAGTTTTGCCGCGGCAGTCGCTGCAGCCGATCCGCAGCGCATTCTTCCCGCACACCTGCCATCGCCGCCCAAAGGCCGCACGCTGGTCGTCGGTGCGGGCAAGGCCGCCGCTTCCATGGCACTGGCCGTCGAACAATTCTGGCCGGCCGCGGCGCCGCTCGACGGCCTGGTCATCACGCGTTACCGCCACGGACTGCTGACCAACCGCATCACCGTGATTGAAGCCGGGCACCCGGTGCCGGATTCTGCCGGCGAACAGGCTGCCGCGGAAATCCTCAGAAAGGTCAAGGCGCTGACGCCGCAGGACCTGCTGCTGGTGCTGGTCTCCGGCGGCGGCTCCAGCCTGCTCTCCCTGCCCGCAGAAGGCATCTCGATGGCGGACCTGAAACAGGTCACCAAACAGCTGCTGCATTCGGGCGCGCCGATCCAGGCGATGAACACCGTGCGCAAACACCTGTCGCAGATTCAGGGCGGAAGGCTCGCTGCAGCCTCACGGGCACCGGTACTGGCGCTGGTGATCTCGGATGTGACCGGCGATGATCCGACGCATATCGCTTCCGGTCCCTGCGCGCCGGATCCAACGACTTACGCAGACGCGATTGCCATTCTTGAACGTTACGGCGTACAGCCGCCGCCGGCGATCGCCGCTCATCTGGCACGTGGTGCGCGCGGCGAAATCGCCGAAACACCGAAGGCCGGAGATCGTGCGTTCGCCAAGACCGGGAACAAGGTCATTGCGACGGCATGGCAATCATTGCAGGTCGCGGCGGATTACTTCCGCAGCAAAGGCATCACGCCGGCAATTCTCGGCGACTCGGTCACCGGTGAGGCGCGCGAAGTCGCCAAGGTTTACGGTGCAATGGCGCGCGCCATCCGCGATCACAATGCTCCATGGCAGCCGCCGGTTGCGCTGATTTCCGGCGGCGAGTGTACGGTCACGGTGCGCGGCAAAGGCCGTGGCGGACGTTGCGCCGAATTCCTGCTGTCTTTAGCAGTGGATCTGGATGGCGCACCCGACATCCATGCACTGGCCTGCGATACCGACGGCATCGACGGCTCCGAAGACAATGCCGGTGCCCTGCTGACGCCGGATTCACTGCAGCGTGCTGCGCGCAAACACATCAACGCGGCCGCATTGCTGGACGGCAATGATGCCTACGGCTTTTTTGAAGCCACCGGAGACCTTGTGGTCACCGGTCCGACGCGCACCAACGTCAATGACTACCGGGTGATCCTGATTACCTGAAAGAGTCGCAGGCAATATCCCAAGGAAAATATAAGTATTTGTTTTTAAATAACTTTTATATATATCGTGGACGTAAAAAAACCGGGGGTCGCCCGGTTTTTTACGTACCGCCGGTGATCAGGCGGTTGCCGTTTCCGTCTTGGCTTCCGCAGTCTCTTCCGGACGATCCATCAGCTCGACAAACGCCATCGGCGCGTTGTCGCCCTTGCGGAAGCCGAATTTCAGGATGCGCAGATAGCCGCCATTGCGTTTGGCGTAACGCGGCCCCAGCAGTTCGAACAGCTTGACCACGTTCTCGCGGTCGCGCAGGCGATCGAATGCCAGACGGCGATTGGCCAGAGTCGGCTTCTTGCCCAGCGTGATGATCGGTTCGACCACGCGGCGCAGTTCTTTGGCCTTGGGCAATGTGGTTTTGATCGCTTCGTGACGCAGCAGCGAGTTGGCCATATTGCGCAGCATTGCCAGTCGATGGCTGCTGGTGCGATTGAGTTTCCGTAAACCGTGACGATGACGCATGATGCCCTCTTAAACCTTTTCGAGGCCGGCAGGCGGCCAGTTTTCCAGCTTCATCCCCAGCGTAAGACCGCGGGAGGCCAGCACTTCCTTGATTTCGTTCAGCGACTTGCGACCCAGATTCGGGGTCTTCAGCAACTCCGTCTCGGTACGCTGAATCAAATCGCCGATGTAGTAAATGTTTTCGGCTTTCAGACAGTTCGCCGAACGCACGGTCAGCTCCAGATCATCGACCGGACGCAGCAGCACCGGATCAATCTGGGTGGCTTTCTTCTCTTCGATCAGCGCCGGGGTGCCTTTGAGATCGGCAAACACGGACAGCTGCTCGACCAGAACGCGGGCCGCGTAACGCACGGCTTCTTCCGGATCGATCGCGCCGTTGGTTTCGATGTCGATCACCAGCTTGTCGAGGTCGGTACGCTGTTCAACACGTGCCGATTCCACGGCGTAGCTGACGCGACGCACCGGACCGAAGG
>CBHTVL010000349.1:0-3288 GCA_966096475.1 uncultured Burkholderiales bacterium | reverse complement strand
GAGATGCGCGCCGGCGGAATGGCCGTAAAGATAAATGCGCCGGCCGTCGCCGCCGACACGTTTGGCATTTTTTGCGGTCCAGACGATGCCGCGCATCACCTGCTCGACGATGGTGTCGAGTGAGACCGCCGGGCACAGATCGGTGCCGAGCATCACCACCGGAAATCCCGCCTGCACCAGCGGTTCGGCGAGGATCGCCTGTTTTTCTTTTTCACCGACGCGCCAGTAGCCGCCGTGCAGATACACGACGATCGGGGCACCACCATTACCAGCGTGATAGATATCCAGCTTCTGCCGCGGCGTATCGCCGTAGGCGACATCGAATTCGCCTTTCAGCCGTTCACGCGCTTCTTTGGACAGTTTGCCGCGCAGTGCATGCTGGGCTTCGACATCCGTCGCCCAGGCCCGCGGGTTGTATTGTCTTTCGATATCGTGCTGCCAATCGCGCCACGGCATGACTGCTCTCCTCTAACCTTGTTTTGTTGTTAACGCCGGATCAATCCTGCTCGATGACCGGAACCCGCGCGGTCAGCGCGCACATTAATTCATAACTCACGGTGCCTGCAGCCTGCGCCACGTCGTCGATCGGGTTGCCCTCACCCCACAACACGACGCGGGTTCCCAGACCCGCCTCGGGCATGTCGGTGATGTCGACGCACAGCATGTCCATCGACACCCGCCCCACGGTGCGGGCGAGTCTATCACCCACCAAAACAGGTGTGCCGTTGGGCGCATGACGCGGATAACCGTCGGCATAACCGCAGGCGACGATGCCGATCCGCATATTCATTTCGGCGCGGAACAGGCCGCCGTAGCCGACCGTGTCGCCGGGCTTCAGCGTGCAGGTGCTGATGATTTGCGAAGCCAGGGTCATCACCGGCTGCAGACCCAGCGCTTCGGCGCTCTGCTCCGCGAAAGGCGACGAGCCGTACAACAGGATGCCGGGGCGTATCCAGTCAAAGTGGGTCGCCGGATAACGCAGTGTCGCTGCTGAATTCGCCAGCGTGCGCGGCGCCGCAATGCCGCTCACTGCACGTTCAAACGTCTGCAGTTGCCAATCCACGCCGCGCGCGCCGTCGGCGTCGGCGAAATGGCTCATCAATGTCACCTTGCCGACGCCCGGATGCTCCTGCAGGCGCGCATAGGCGTCAGCAACCGCTTCCGGCGCAAAACCCAGCCGGTTCATGCCGCTGTTGATTTTGAGCAGCACATCCAGCCGCGAGCCCGGCGGCAAACCTTCGAGCAGACGCAACTGCTCTTCACTGTGCATCACCGTGGCCAGCCGCCGCGCCGCACCCTCGGTCAGCTCGCGACGGTCAAAAAATCCTTCCAATAAAACAATGCGTTGCGCGTAACCCGCGGCGCGCAGCTGTAGCGCCGCCTCAAACTCGACCACCGCGTAACCGTCGGCGGCGCGCAGGGCCGCGGCCGCACGCAGCAAACCATGGCCATAGGCATTGGCCTTGACCACAGCGAACACCTTGGCATGCGGCGCATGCTCGCGCGCAATGCCGAGGTTATGCGCCAGCGCGGTGCGGTTGATGGTTGCGGTGATCGGTCTTGGCATGGCTGCCGGCTATCGATGCTCAGGTTTCACGCTGAACGGTTTTGCGGAAATGTTCTTCGAACACCACTTCCAGTTCGGCAATGACTTCCACCGCCGCACGTCCCTGCAAGGCATGCTCGGCCATCAATTCGGAGGTGCGGCCAATCAGCTTGCGCCGTTCGATCATCGGGTAAGTGCGCGTCAGGCGTTTGATCGCCATCACGACGGTTTCGCCTTCAGGGGCCGATTCCGCATTCACCGTGACCGCGGCATCGGTCGCGCGCATGCCGCCGCGCACCGCCAGAAATTCGGCGTAGGCCTGCAGCGCATGACGGTCATCCGCCTCCAGAGCACGGAAAATCGCCAGCAGGCGCGCTTCGGCGTCATCCGGCAAGGCCGTCATCGCGCAGCCGCCATTTCCTTCATGCGCGTCATCGCGAATTCAACGAAAGTCGTCAGCAGGCGCGACCGGAACTTGCCGTTGGGCGTCACCACCGACAGCGCACGGATCAGCGGCGGTTCCAGCGGTACCGCCACCAGCACGCCGAGCTTGAGTTCCTTGGACACCGTGGCACGCGACAGAATGGACACACCGAGCCCGGTTTCAACAACACCCTTGATCGACTCCGGGCTGCCCAACTCCATCACCACATTGATCGCATCGGGCGCGATTTTGTTCTGGCGAAAATACTGGTCAGCGACTTCGCGCGTGCCCGAACCTGACTCGCGGCTGACAAAGGGTTCGGCAGCCACATCCGCTGCAGAGACGCTGCGCGCCTTGGCCAGCTTGTGCTTCGGACTGCAGATCAGCACCAGCACATCTTCACAGATGACTTCGGTGCTGACGCCCTGCAGTTGCGCCGGTGATTCGATCAGCCCCAGATCCAGCGCATGATCAGCAACACGGTTGGCGATGATTTCTGAATTGGCGACGGTCATATGCGCCTGCACATGGGGATGCAGCGCTTTGAACTCACCGAGAATCTGCGGCAGGTAAAACTCGGCGACCGTGGTGCTCGCACCCAGCAGCAAGGGCCCGCTGATGGCGCCGGTCAGCTCGCCGACACGGGTTTCGAGTTCTTCCGACAGGGTCAGGATTTTTTCGGCATAGCTGAACACCAGTTCACCCGCCGGTGTCAGAGCAATGCGACCGTGGTTGCGCTCAAACAGCCGGGCGTTGAGGTGCTCTTCCAGTTGCTTGATCTGGAAGGTCACGGCAGGCTGCGTCATGAATAATTGCTCTGCCGCCTTTGTAAACGACAGTTGCCGGGCTACGGCATGAAATACTTGAAGGCGGCGGTCGGCCATTGGCGAAAAATAAGGTTGCGGACGATAAATTGACGAAAGACCGATACTACCCGTTAGGGCCTTGCCAAAAAAGCCGGAAAACACCGCGGGAGCCCTGCAACAACGCCGGTCCGGGTCGTTTGGCCCTTGTAAGGTTATTACCGGCAGGACCCGGCCGTCACTGCGCCGACAGGGGTAAAACCCGTATCGATACCCTCTGTAGAACTATGGTATAAAGCCGCGGTCACACTATTTTGACTGCCTTGCCAAAAAAAAGACCGTTACGTCAAACACGGCGCAAGGGCACCGCAGCAACAACACCGACGACCTAACTCAGCGCATCACAGAAAACACCCAGGCGGACAACCGCCCTCTCCTGATTCATGCCATTCGGTTTCTACATCATCATGGCCGCGCAGTTCTTTTCGTCGCTGGCCGACAATGCCTTGCTGGTG
>CBHTVL010000348.1:0-3296 GCA_966096475.1 uncultured Burkholderiales bacterium | reverse complement strand
GCGAGGACATGCAGCCGGTGTTCTCGTTCAAGCTGCGCGGCGCCTACAACAAGATGGCGCACCTCAAGCCCGATGCGCTGGCCCGCGGCGTGATTGCGGCCTCTGCCGGCAACCATGCCCAGGGTGTGGCGCTGGCGGCGCAACGCCTCGGCTGCACGGCGACCATCGTCATGCCGGTGACCACGCCGGACATCAAGATCAATGCGGTGCGTTCGCGCGGCGCGAAAGTCGTGCTGCACGGCGACTCCTATGCCGAAGCGGCCGACCATGCGCGACTGCTGGAAAAACGCCAGGGACTGACTTATGTGCATCCTTATGACGATCCGGATGTGATCGCCGGGCAGGGCACGATTGCGATGGAGATCCTGCGCCAGCATCCGGAGCCCATCGATGCGATTTTTGTCGCCATCGGCGGCGGCGGACTGATTGCGGGCATTGCCGCCTATGTCAAACGCCTGCGCCCGGAGATCAGGATCATCGGCGTGCAGCCAGTGGATTCGGATGCGATGTACCAGTCGATCAAGGCCGGACGCCGCGTCAAACTGGCGCAGGTCGGGCTGTTCGCTGACGGTGTTGCGGTAAAGCAGGTGGGCAAGGAAACCTTCCGCCTCTGCCGCACATTGGTCGATGAGATTGTCCGTGTCGATACCGATGCGATGTGCGCAGCGATCAAAGATGTGTTTGAAGACACCCGCGCGATCCTCGAGCCCGCCGGTGCGCTGGCCATCGCCGGCGCAAAAGCCTGGGCGGCGCGGCGCAAGGTGCGCAACGCGACGCTGGTGGCGGTGGCCTGCGGCGCCAACATGAATTTCGACCGGCTGCGTTTTGTCGCCGAAGAAGCCGAACTTGGTGAACACCGTGAAGCCATCCTCGCGGTGACCATCCCCGAGAAACCCGGCAGCTTCAAGACTTTCTGCGAACTGCTGGGGCCGCGCAACGTCACCGAATTCAATTACCGTTTTGATGATCCGCAGAAAGCGCGGGTGTTTGTCGGCGTGCAGGTGCGCAACCGCCAGGAAACGGAGCAGCTGGTCAAGGCGCTGCGCCGCAAGGGTCTGCAGACAATCGACCTCAGCGACAACGAACTGGCCAAGCTGCATGTGCGTCATATGGTCGGCGGTCACGCGCCGGGCGCCAAAAACGAAATCCTTTATCGCTTCGAGTTTCCGGAAAAGCCGGGCGCGCTGATGCGTTTTCTGACCAGCATGAGCCGCGGCTGGAACATCAGCCTGTTCCATTACCGCAATCACGGTGCCGATTACGGCCGCGTGCTGGTCGGCATGGAAGTGCCGCCGGCCGACAAGGCCAAGTTCAAGGCCTTCCTCGCCGAGGTGGGCTATCCCTGCGCCGACGAGTCACGGAATCCGGCCTATCGCCTGTTCCTTTCATGAAATGGCTTTATAATCAATGCTTTATGATTGACTGTCGGATGATACGGTAATCCATGGGCATGCTCCGTAGTGTTTCCGCGGCGCTGACAACGGCCCTTCTTGCAGCAGTTTTGCTGCAACCCGAAAAGGCCGCGGCGCAAAGCGCCGCTCTTGATGACGCCTTTCTCGCCGCGCGGGATGCGGCGCGCACCGGCGACAGCAAAAAACTCGACCAGATCGCACCGCGCTTCCAGGGGCATGTGCTGGAGCCCTATGTGCAGTACTGGCGGCTGAAGATCCGCTTCGAAGCGCGAGACGCCGAAGAGATCCGCCGCTACATCAATACCAACCGCGATACGCCGCTGTCCGACAACGTGCGTCGCGACTGGCTCAAGATGCTGGGCAAAAACGCGCAATGGGAAACCTTCAACGCCGAACTGCCGGCGCTGGCGGGCGAGGACATGGAAATCACCTGTTACGCCCTGCAGGCGCGTGCGCGCGTCGACAATACGGCCTTGCGCGAAGCGCGCCCGCTGTGGTTTGTCGCCCGCGATCTGCCCGACAGCTGCAACACCCTGTTCGATGCGCTGCTCGAAGCGCAGCAGCTTTCCGAAGAGGATGTCTGGACGCGCGTGCGGCTGGCGCTGGAAGCCGGGCAGGTCGGACTGGCCAACCGCGTTGCCGGCTGGCTGCCCAAAGGCCAGGCGCCGGATGCACGGGTGCTGGCGGGCATTTCCGGAAATCCTGCGGCCTATCTCAATGACCTGCGTGCCGATCTGAAATCGCGCGCGTCCCGCGAAACCGCGATGTTCGCGGTGCACCGCCTGGCGCGCAGCTCGCCGCAGCAGGCCGCAACACACTGGACCAAACTGGCGCCGCGCTTTTCCGAGGAAGAGCGCAGTTATGTCTGGGGCATGCTCGGTTATTTCGGCGCGATGCGCCACGATCCGGCGGCACTCGACTGGTACTCCCGCGCCAAGGGCATGAGCGATCTGCAGCTCGGCTGGAAGGCGCGCGCGGCGCTGCGTGCAAAAAGCTGGCCCGATGTGCAGGCGGCGATTGACGCGATGACGCCGAATGAAGCGCAGGACCCGGCCTGGCGTTACTGGAAGGCGAGGGCGATGAAGGTCGCGGGTCGTGAAGCCGAAGCGGTCGCGCTGCTCAAGCCGCTGGCAACCGAATTCAATTTCTACGGGCAGCTCGCCATCGAAGAACTCGGCGGTGGCGTGCAGTCGCCGCCGCAGGCCTACAAGCTGGCTGATCAGGACATCGCTGCGGTCGCCGCGCGCCCCGGCATCCAGCGCGCACTCGCGCTGTTCCGGCTGGATGTGCGTCTCGAGGCCGTGCGCGAGTGGCTGTGGGCGATCCGCGGCATGACCGACCGGCAACTGCTGGCTGCAGCCGAGGTGGCGCGGCGCAATGCGGTGTACGACCGTGCAATCAACACCGCGGACCGCACGGTATTCGAACATGATTTCGCGCTGCGTTATCTCGCGCCCTACCGTGACCAGCTGAAGGCCGCGGCGCGACAGGTTGATCTCGACGAGGCCTGGGTCAACGGGTTGATCCGCCAGGAAAGCCGCTTCATCGCGCAGGCCAAATCACGCGTCGGTGCCGGCGGCTTGATGCAGTTGATGCCGGCCACCGCGAAATGGGTTGCGGGCAAAATCGGCCTCAAGGACTGGCACTGGTCGCAGGTCAGCGATGTCGAAACCAATCTGAGCCTCGGCACGTATTACCTGCGGCATGTGCTCGATACGCTCGACGGCAGTCCGGTGCTGGCTTCGGCCGCTTACAACGCCGGCCCCGGCCGCGCCCGCGCCTGGCGCGCCGATCAGGCGATGGAGGCCGCGGTTTATGCCGAAAGCATCCCGTTCAACGAGACGCGGGATTACGTGAAAAAGGTAATGGCCAATTCCAGCTATT
>CBHTVL010000347.1:0-3304 GCA_966096475.1 uncultured Burkholderiales bacterium | reverse complement strand
CTGTGCGAATGGCGAGACATCTGGCAACACGCCTGGTGCGCATTGCAGCGCCCCTCGCCTGCGCGACGTTTTCATAGGCCTGGAAATCCGAGTACGGGCCGCTCGAACCGAAACCCTTGATCGAACCCATGACGATTGTCGGATTGATCTCGTGAATTTTTTCCCAGGTGAAACCGAAGCGGTCAAGCACGCCGGGGCCGAAGTTCTCCATGATGATGTCGCACTTTTTGAGCAGATCGATGAAGACCGTTTTGCCATCCGGATTCTTCATGTTCACCGTGATCGAACGCTTGTTGCAGTTGAGCATGGTGAAATACAGACTGTCGGCATTCGGCACGTCGCGCAGCTGGCCGCGTGTGGCATCACCCTGCGGCGGCTCGAACTTGATGACATCCGCGCCCATCCACGCCAGCAGCTGCGAGCACGTCGGGCCCGCCTGCACGTGGGTCATATCGAGAATCCGAACACCTTTTAATGCTTCCATTCTTGATCTCCAAAAAATTCTGCGGCAGAAAAAAGGCTGCCTGCCCGTTATGTCCGCCGCGCTGATCGCGGCAGAAAGGCCGTCCGCACAATTTTAAATGCAGTCGCGCCCATCCCCCATAATGCTTTACCCGGAAGAGAGGGCGCCACTATAGGTAATGACCATCGCGCCGGCCTTGACCGGAGTCAAGATTCCACGCCAAAAATTTACCTAATAAACAAATAGTTATAAAATTCCGCCCTCTGCTTTCGACCACACTTTCCGCCGCCCATGACCCAGCTTGCGCTGCATCCCCAGTCCAAAATCATCCGCCTGCAACTGCGGCAGAACATGGTTTTGAAAAACCTGAGCGCGGCGCAGTGGAACGAATTCGAACCGCTGCTGGAAATCACCGATTACGCCAAAGGCGAAACCCTCGAGCACCAGGGCACGCATTCGATGGAGCAGTACTTCATCATCGACGGCATCCTCAAACGCACCGTCTCCAATGCCCAGGGCAAGGAAATGATCCTGCGTTTTGCCGCGGAAAGCGATATCGACACCAGTTACGCCGCATGGCGCCTGAAGACACCCATGCCTTATTCGATCCGCGCAGTCACCCGCGTACGCGCCGCCAAGCTGTCGATGCTGCAATGGGCGGCCTTCCTCGAGCGCCACGCCCGGATCAAGGGTGAATTCGAACTGGAGGTGATGCGCCTGATGAGCGAAGTCATGGCCCACACCATCACCCTGCATCTGCTGGACGCGCCAGGACGCGTTCAGCGCTTCATGCGCAAAAACACCGAGCTGGGTGAGCGCCTGCCCAAAAAAGAACTCGCCTCCTACCTGAATCTGTCCCCGGAAACACTGAGCCGGCTGAAACGGCGCGGCAAAATCTGATTTCAACCCGGCCGGAACACAGCAATCAGGCGCCGCTTTTTGATGCATTGCAATACCGGCGGATTCAAGGGACAAACCGGTCTGCGGCAGAACAAAAATTGACCGGGGTCAAGAGCGCAGACCTGTGGCCACCCCTATGATACGGGCCTGATATTTACAGCCACGTCCCCGGGACGTGGATCCGCCGCAAATACTGCAACACCGCATGGCCCGCCGCGGCGGACATAACAATACGAAACCCTGTTCAATTGACGGCAAGAACGCGAGGCATCCCGACATGACGACCGACACGCAATCACAAGAAATGACCGACGGCTTCAACCTGGTCATCGAGGCGCTGAAACTCAACGGCATCGACACCATTTACGGTCTGCCCGGCATTCCGATCACCGACCTCACCCGCAAAATGCAGGCTGCCGGACTGCGCGTGATTTCCTTCCGCCACGAACAGAACGCCGGCAATGCCGCGGCGATCGCCGGCTTCCTGACGCAAAAACCCGGCATCTGCCTGACGGTGTCAGCACCCGGCTTTCTCAACGGCCTCAACGCCCTGACCAATGCCACAACCAACTGCTTCCCGATGATCCTGATCAGCGGCTCCAGCGAGCGCGAGATCGTCGACCTGCAGCAGGGTGACTACGAAGAGATGGACCAGTTGGCCATCGCCAAACCGCTGTGCAAGGCCGCCTACCGCGTACTGCATGCCGAAGACATCGGCATCGGCGTCGCTCGCGCCATCCGCGCTGCCGTCTCCGGTCGTCCGGGTGGCGTCTATCTCGACCTGCCGGCCAAACTGTTCGCGCAGAGCATCGACGCGGCCACGGGCAAAGCCTCGCTGATCAAGGTGGTTGATCCGGCGCCACGCCAGATCCCGGCTCCCGATGCGGTTCAACGCGCACTGGACATGCTGAAAACCGCAAAACGTCCGCTGATCATCCTCGGCAAAGGCGCCGCCTACGCACAGGCCGATGACGACATCCGCGCACTGGTCGAAAAAACCGGCATCCCCTACCTGCCGATGTCGATGGCCAAGGGCCTGCTGCCGGACACGCACAAACAATCCGCAGCCGCTGCACGTTCCTATGTGCTGCCGGAAGCCGACGTGGTGATGCTGATCGGCGCACGCCTGAACTGGCTGCTGTCGCACGGCAAGGGCAAGACCTGGGGCGGCAAGGATCACAAGGCCTGGGGCGGACAGAAATACATCCAGGTCGACATCTCGCCGCAGGAAGCCGACAGCAATGTGCGCATCGATGCACCGGTGGTCGGTGACATCGGCTCCTGCGTCGCCGCCATGCTCGGCGGCATCAAGGCTGCAGGCGCGGGCTGGCCGCAGCCTTCGGGCGACTGGTTGGGCGCGATTGACGAGCGCAAGAGCAAGAATATCGCCAAGATGGGCGAGACCCTGGCGAAGAATCCGACCCCGATGAATTTCCACAGCGCGCTGAACGTGATGCGCGACATCATCAAGAACAACCCGGACGCGATGCTGGTCAACGAAGGCGCCAACGCGCTGGACTTCACCCGCAGCATTGTCGACATGTACAAGCCGCGCAAGCGCCTCGACGTCGGCACCTGGGGCGTGATGGGCATCGGCATGGGCTTTGCCGTTGCTGCAGCCGTGGTCAGCGGCCAGCCGGTGATTGCGGTCGAAGGCGACAGCGCCTTCGGTTTCTCGGGCATGGAAGTCGAGACCATCTGCCGCTACAACCTGCCGGTCTGCGTGGTGGTGATGAACAACAACGGCGTTTACAAGGGCACCGACGTCAATCCGACCGGCGGTCCGGACGTGGCGCCAACCGTGTTCGTCAAAGACGCGCGTTACGACAAGATGATGGAAGCCTTCGGTGGTGTCGGCGTCTATGCCAAAACGCCTGAGGAACTGCGCAAGGCTGTGGAAGAAGCCGTGCGTTCGCGCAAGCCGACGCTGGTCAATGCCGT
>CBHTVL010000346.1:0-3316 GCA_966096475.1 uncultured Burkholderiales bacterium | reverse complement strand
AGCCGCATCCGGGTGTTGCAGCGCGTGCTGCGCGGGGACGAGGAGATCGTGCGGGCCGGGGTCGATGTCGTGTGTGTCAACACGGATACCTTCAGGCCGGCGCGCGTACCCCGGGAAATGCGCACAACAATAGGAACGGAAGAGTGAACGCTACGCTTACGCATGACATGTCGGTACTCAGCCTGATCACCGGCGCGAGCATTCCGGTGCAGCTGGTGATGGCACTGCTGCTGCTGGCTTCGATGTTTTCCTGGTACTACATCTTCCTGAAAGTATTCACGCTGCGCCGCGCCGCACAGCAGACCGCGGAGTTCGAGCGCCAGTTCTGGAGCGGCGCCGATCTCAATGAGCTGTACCAGCGCGCGGTCAACGCCCGTGAATCGGCGGGAACCCTGGAACGCATTTTCGAGGCGGGTTTCCGCGAATTCACCAAACACCGTCGCGAACCGGGTGCCGATGTCGGTGCGCTGATGGACAGCACACGGCGCGCGATGCGCGCGACCTACCAGCGCGAAATGGACAAGCTGGAATCCTCGCTGTCCTTTCTCGCCTCAGTCGGTTCGGTCAGCCCCTATGTCGGCCTGCTCGGCACGGTGTGGGGCATCATGAATTCCTTTCGCGGTCTCGCCAACGTCGGACAGGCGACGCTGAGCCATGTCGCGCCCGGCATCGCCGAGGCGCTGATTGCCACGGCGATCGGGCTGTTTGCGGCGATCCCGGCGGTGGTGGCGTACAACCGCTTCGCCGGCGACGTCAACCAGCTGGCGATCCGTTTCGAGTCGTTCACCGAAGAATTCTCCAACATTCTGCAGCGCCAGCTGCACTGAACGCATGCTGATCGAGAAGCGCAGCGGCCGTCGCCTGATGAACCAGATCAACGTCGTGCCGTACATCGACGTGATGCTGGTGCTGCTGGTGATTTTCATGGTCACCGCGCCGATGATGAATCCGAGCAAGGTGGATCTGCCGTCGGTGGGTAAAACGACCGAGATCAAGACGCCGCCGCTGCAGATCATCGTCGACAAAAAAGGCGAGATGACCTTCCGTGATCAGGACGGCAAGGCGGACCGCAAGGTGAAGTGGGATGAAGTGATCGCCACAATCAAGGAGCGCCAGTCGAAAAATCCCGATCAGGCCGTGGTGATCGCTGCGGACAAGGACGTGCTGTACGAAAAAGTCGTCGAAGTGATGAACACGCTGCAACGGAACAATGTGCAGCGTGTGGGATTGCTGGTACGTCCCGGAACCTAGATGACGGTTCGTTGAATGACAGCGGCTGCGTTTCAATCCCGCGACGAGGCTCTGGCCGGCGGGCTGGCCTTCGCGATGCATGTGCTGTTCCTGGTGCTGCTCGTGTTCGGCGTCAGCTGGCAGCACAAGCCGGTCGAAACCGCGGCCGTCGTCGACCTGTGGCGTGATCTGCCTTCAGCAGCGGCACCCAAAGCCGAAGTGGCGCCGCCGGCGCCGATCAAACCCGAACCGCCGCCGCCCCAGCCCAAAGTCGAAGCCAAACCGCCGCCCAAACCCGAGTCGGCGCCGGTCGCCAAGCCCGACATCGCGCTGAAAGACAAGCGGGAGAAGGAGCTCAAGCTCAAGGCGCAGGTCGAGGAAAAGAAACGCGCGGAAGAAAAAGCACGTGAAGCCGAGGCCGACAAGAAAAAACGCGCTGAAGCTGATGCGTTGAAAAAGAAACAGGCCGCGGAAGCCGAAGCCAAACGCATCGCCGGAGAGCAGGCGAAGGCGGAGCAGGCGCTGGCCGCACAGCAGGCGGCGGAAAGCGCCAAGGTGGTTGATGAATACAAGCGGCGCATCATTGAAAAGGTGAAACGCTTCATCGTGCTGCCGCCCAATGTCAGCGACAACGCACAGGTGGAATTCGAAGTGGTTGTTTTGCCCGGCGGCGAAGTGCTGGGCGCGAAACTGAAAAAATCCAGCAACAGCATTCCGGCTTACGATTCCGCGATCGAGCGCGCGATCCTCAAGGCGCAGCCCTTGCCGCTGCCCCCGGATCCGGCGCTGATGCGTCAATTCCGGGAACTTAATCTGGTATTCCGGCCCAAAGAGTAATACTGCCCAATGATCATACAAATGCAATTTCATGCTGAGACCATGCGCAACATCATGCTGAACCTGATGCGGACCCTGATGGTGTCGCTGCTGCTGACTGCCGGCAGCGCCGGCGCGGCAATGACCATCGAGATCGTCGGTGCCGGCGCCAACCAGATTCCGGTGGCGATCGTGCCCTTCCGCGCTGAGGACGGACTGGCGCAGAAGCTGACGCCGGTGGTGGCCGCCGATCTGGCGCGCAGCGGATTGTTCCGCATGGTTGATCTTGGCGGCATGAATCCCGTGCCCTACGAACCCGAGCAGCTCAATTACGGGCAATGGAAGGCGCGCGGCGCCGAGGCTGTGGTGATCGGTTCGGTGAACAAGGCGGCGGACGGCCGTTACGACATCCGCTTCCGGGTGATGGATGCGGTCAAGCAGACGCAGATCGCCGGCTTTGTCTATTTCGCCACCGAAAGCCAGCTGCGCCTGACTGCGCACAAGATCGCCGACGTGATCTACGAGAAACTCACCGGCGACACCGGCGTGTTTGCGACGCGCATCACCTATGTCGTCAAACGCGGCAAGAACTATGAGTTACATGTTGCCGATGCCGACGGTTACGGCGCGCAGAGCGTGTTGAGCTCCAACGAGCCGATCATTTCGCCGGCGTGGTCGCCGGATGGTACGCGACTCGCCTATGTTTCCTTTGAGCAGAAAAAGCCGGTGGTCTACGTGCAGTCGCTGGTCACCGGTGCGCGTCAGCCCGTTGCCCAGTTCCGCGGCAGCAACAGCGCGCCGGCGTGGTCGCCGGACGGTAAACAGCTGGCGGTGACGCTGACCCGCGACGGCGGCTCGCAACTGTTCCTGATCAATGCCGACGGCAGCGGTGCGCCGCAGCGGCTGACGCAGAGCTCGGCGATCGATACCGAAGCCAATTTTTCACCCGACGGCCAGTCGATCCTGTTTACCTCCGACCGTGGCGGCGGTCCGCAGATCTACCGCATTCCCGCAGCCGGCGGCGCCGCGCAGCGCGTGACCTTTGAAGGCACTTACAACGTATCGCCGCGACACAGTCCCGATGGCAAGAGTTTTACTTTTATTCAACGCAACGGCGGACGTTTCAATGTTGCGGTCCAGGATTTTGCAACGCGGCAGGTGCAGGTGCTGACCGACGGCGGCATTGATGAATCACCGAGTTTTGCACCCAACGGCAAGATCATCCTCTACGCAACCGAGGTCAGGGGGCGTGGTATATTGGCCGCAGTGT
>CBHTVL010000345.1:0-3322 GCA_966096475.1 uncultured Burkholderiales bacterium | reverse complement strand
CGAGCGGGATCAGCAGTTGCAGTTGCACGACCAGTGTTGCCGCGTTGTGGGCGATGTTGTATCCGACGGCAATCGGCAGCAGTGTCAGCGCGAACAGGCGGGCGATCCGGGTTGTGGCGTATTCCGGCACCAGGCGGTGTGTAAGGGCGCAGGTCAACAGGAAGGCGGCGAGGAACAGCAGCCACAAACCGATGAGCCCGGTGATGCCGAAAATATGGCCGTGACTGTCGGCGAGTGCCGGAAACATGCGGTTCAGTCCCTGCTGTACTGTCTGCCAAAGATCGCCGACCAGAAGACCGTCAAACAGCACGATGGACAGCATCGCGATGACAAACGCGACTGTCGCGATGGATGCCGGTTCGCCGGCAATCAGATCGCTGCCGGGGGCGCGCACGACCAGGCTGTGCGCATCGGGGCCTGATGCGAGCGGTGCGCAGCGGCCGAGCAGGGCAAAGTACACCGCGAAAACATCGGCGTGCTGCTGCCATACGTCGCGACCGAACAGGATCATTCCACCCAGCGTAAACGCCGACCAGCCGATCAGCACGCAGGCCAGTTTGTAGGGAATCGCCGCCTGCGGATAAACCAGTTCGAACCAGCCCAGCGCCAGCAGCAATATCACTGCGGGCCACGGGCCTGCACTGCCGGGCCAGGGGCGGTCCAGCGCAATGCCGCGAGCGCGGCCGAGACGCCGGGCCAGTGTGTCGAGTCCGTTGAACATCGTTCGCCACGGATCCAGCGCCGGCCAGATATTGCCGATGCAGGCGGTCAGCAGCGACAGTCCGACCCACCACAGGACCCAGACCACCGTGGGCGCCACATTCATCAGCGGATCGCTGGTGCCGTACAGGCCGGCAACAATGACCAGCGCAAACAACAGCAGCGATAACGTAGCCCCGGCGATCCGCAACAGCGGTAGCAGCGGGCCCGTTTTTATCACCTGACCGGACGTGTTTGATGCGGGTGCGGCTTCGCGAACGAACAGTACGGCGATCAGGAATGACAATGCGACTGCTGCGGAAGCGCCGGTGATGAAATACGACAGCGGGGCGGGGAGGTCGTAGCGCTCGTCGAAAGCATGACCCCAGGCCAGCGCAGGCGCTGTGGCGAAGGCTGCTGCAGCGATACGCGCAGTGTTCATCGGGGACGGACTTCTAGGGCGGCCATCGGCGGACCGTGGTGAGCACCGGTTTGCGTGCTGCCGCCGGCAGCGTGCCATTCCAGCGGATAGCGGCCGGTGGCGTGAGCACGGAACGCAAGTTCAGCCGGCGTTTCCGGCGCGAGCGTGGCTTCGAGACGGTAGCCGTGGAGATGCAGCACGCCGGCAGTATTGCTGGTGACCTTGATGCGGACCTGTTCGCCTTTGACGACCTTCAGCGTACGCTCGGCAGCGGGGACCTTGCCGTCGCTAATGGTCAGACGGAAAGACTGTGCTGCGGGTTCGCCGGCGATTGCAGCCAGGACTGTGCAGGTCGCCAGTGCCGCGGTTAAGCGCGTGCTGATGTAAATAATGTGTGTCATGCGCAGCGTTTTCAGTGGCGACCAGGCAAGTGCCGCTATGGTTGTGTCGGGCGGACTATGACAGAATCGTTCGCAAGGGGAAACGGTTCGACAGCACATCACTCGCCACACAGAATGGCGGGGTTGTTCACGAAGCGCTCTCCGGCGCAGGACCATCGCGATCGCCCTGCAGTACCAGCGGGCGGTCTTGCCGTGACGCATTCAGGAGGAGTAACCATGATCGGAAATAACCATGTCCGCGGCCATCGCGGACTGTTGAGCGCTGTATTGATGGCTGGCGTGATGATTGCAGCCGGCGTGTCGGCGGCGGATGAACCAAAGATCCATCCAGCCTCGCGCAAGGCGGAATCCAAAAACATGCGCCTCGTCGGTTACAGCGACCTGCAGGCACGCAGTGCGTACCAGCCTCTGGTGCATCATCAGGGCAGCCGCTGGATCGCCTATGTCGGCCATCATGGCGGTACGCGCGAAATTCCCAGGCCATTGAATTCCATCACCAAGCAGAACGAAAGCAACGGCACGTCGGTTGTTGACGTGACCGATCCGAAAAATCCCAAGTACCTGACCCATATCCCCGGCGAAGAAGGCATGGGTGAGCAGGGCGGGGCGCAGATGGTGCGGGTGTGCGATGGCAAGCAGTTGCCCAAGGGTGATCCCGCCAAGACTTACCTGCTGCGCACCGGTGGCACGGCCAGCCACGAAATCTGGGATGTGTCGGTGCCGGAGAAACCCACGCTGCTGACCACCGTGGTGCGCGGACTCAAGGACACGCACAAGAACTGGTGGGAATGCGATACCGGCATTGCCTACCTGATTTCGGACGGTCGCCCGGAAAAGTGGCGTACCAAACGCATGACCAAGATCTATGACCTGTCTGATCCGGCGAATCCGAAGTTCATCCGCAACTTCGCGCTGGTCGGTCAACAGCCCGGCTCCACGGGAGAAAACGTGCCGCAGGACACGCACGGCCCGATCGCGGTCGGCAATCGCGTCTACTTCGGTTACGGCACGCTGCTCGGCGGGGTGATCCAGATCGTCGATCGCGAAAAACTGCTGAAGGGCGATCCCAAGTCCAGCGACCCCTTCGCACCGACGCCGGAGAATCTGCTGTATCCGCAGGTGTCGCGCATCGACATGCATCCGACAGTGGGTGCGCACACCACCTATCCGATTCTCGGCATGGAAGTGGATGACTTCTCCAACTTCAAGGTAAAGAGCGGGAAATTCATTACCGGCCGGCCGGAGAAACGCGACATCCTGATGGTGGTCAACGAGTCGACGCAGAACGAATGTCATGAAGACAACCACATGATGTTCCTGCTCGACATTACCGACGAGACCAAGCCATACGGCATCTCGAACTATCATGTGCCGGAGAAACCCGGCAGCTTCTGCGATCGCGGCGGTCGTTTCGGCGCCCACGCCTCGCACGAGAACATGGGGCCGATCTACTACAAGAAGCTGGTCTTCCTGTCGTGGTTCAACGCCGGGCTGCGTGTGGTGGATATCCGCAATCCCTTCTCGCCGAAAGAGGCTGCTTACTACATCCCGGCGATCACCAAAAACACTGCCAAGCGTTGCATCAACGACAACGGTGTCGAGCGCTGCAAGATCGCCATCCAGACCAACAACGTGGAAGTGGATGACCGCGGCTATATCTACATTGTTGACCGGGCCAACACGGGGATGCACATCCTGGAGTTGACCGGCGCGGCACGGAAGGTTGCAAATCTCAAGCCGTAACGCAACAGAAGTC
This sequence comes from uncultured Burkholderiales bacterium, assembly GCA_966096475.1. Taxonomy (GTDB): domain Bacteria; phylum Pseudomonadota; class Gammaproteobacteria; order Burkholderiales; family SG8-41. The sequence goes on along the minus strand of CBHTVL010000345.1, from coordinate 45 downwards.
TCCGGACAAGGGCAGCCGTTTTCACGGCTGCCCTTGTCATTTCAG
>CBHTVL010000344.1:0-3328 GCA_966096475.1 uncultured Burkholderiales bacterium | reverse complement strand
ATGCCGCCGCTTTCAAAAATGGCTTCGATCGTCGGCGGATACTTGCGCAGTGCGGTGGTTCCGCCCGTAGTGACATTGCGCACACGCGTATTGCGGTAATCAACTTCGAGAATTTCGGTATCCTTGACGATTTTTCCAATGTCGGGCGCGATGAATATCGGCATCGGCAGCGCGATGCTGTTGCGCAGGAACAGCCGGGATGCCGATTCCACGATGATGGCGGCAATGCCGATTTCCTTGAGCACCAACCCGGGGCGGTGCGAACCGCAGCCGAAGTTACGGCCGGCGACGATGATGTCACCCGGCTTCACTTCTTTCGGAAACTCGGGGCGGAAAGATTCCAGCGTATGTTTTTTCAGATCCTCCATCGCAGGATAGAGGTAATAGGGATTGATTGAGTCGGTATCCACCGAGTCGCCGAACTTCCAGACCCGGCCCTGAATGATGCGGTTCAGTTCAAAGCTCATGGAATACGTCCTTCGGGTTGACGATTTCTCCGGCGACTGCGGCGGCCGTTACCGTCAGCGGACCGCCAAGATAGAGATTGGCCTCCAGGCTGCCTTTGCGTCCCTTGAAATTTCGCGTGGTGGCGGTGATGCACACCTCGCCCGCCGACATGAAACCGACCTTCGGCTGGCATACGCCGCAGCCCGGCGTCACCACCTGCGCGCCGGATTCGATCAATTGTTCGATCAAGCCGTCCTTCAGGCAGCGCAGATAGACCTGCTGTGAAGCCGGCGAGAGGATGAAGCGCACGCCTTTGGCGACTTTGCGCCCCTTGAGCATGCGTGCGGCAATTTCAATGTCTTCATATCGGCCATTGGCGCAGGAACCGATCTGCGCCTGGTGTACGCGCACGCCCTTGACGTCATTGACCGGCGAAACATTGCCGAACTGATGGGGCTTGGCCACGACAAACGGCATCTCGTCGACGTTAAGAACAATTTCCTTTTCGTAAGCCGCGTTCGCATCCGGCGCCAGCGTTTCATAGGCCTTGTCGGTGCGCGCCTTCACAAAAGCATGGGTCTGGTCATCAGCGGCAAACAGGGCGAACTTGGCTGCAACCTCAACACCATGCGTGGACAGACAACCACGACTGTCGATGCTCAACTGCGGAACCAGCGATCCGGAAAACTCGATCGACATGTTTTGCGCAAAGTCATCACCGTATTTACCGGCCAGATAAAGCATGATGTCCTTGGCAATCGGATAAGACGGCTGGGCGCCATTGAGCACGACCTTGACCGACTGCGGCACCTGGAACCACAACTCGCCGAAAATCATCGCGTACATCAGATCGGAGCGGCTGATGCCGGTGGCGCCGACATTGATCGCGCCATAACCGATGGTGTGCGAATCCATGCCCACCACCAGCTCTCCCGGCCGCACCAGCCCGTAGTCGATGATCATCTGGTGGGCAATTCCGGGCTCGGCATCATGGAATATTTGCGCACCGAGCCGCGCGACTTCACGGCGTATCAGTGCATTGTCATCGGCGATGCTCTGACTGAGCGCGGGCTGATGGTGGTCGACCAGAAAATATACCTTGTCCTTGTCCCACAGGCGCGGAATGCCTTCGGCAAAACCGGCCTGCACGGCCAGCTTGTGCACGTCCATGAAATGGTAGTGGCACATCGCACCATCAATACGCGCATCGATTAGATCGCCGGCCCTGGCAACCTCCTGCGCGAGGTTGTGACGCGTCAACAGCTTTTCCGCCATGGTCTGGCCCATCTGACCTCCCTGCGAAATTCTGGCTACTTGTTGACGCACATCAGTCGATGCGCGCACCGGACGTCTTGACGACGGCCGCCCATTTGCTGGTTTCGTTTTGCAGAAACGTCCGCATTTCCTCGGGCGTCCCGATCATCTGGTTGGCGCCGCTGCTGTCATACTGGGCACGGATATCCGGCAATGCTGCAGCCTGACGGATTCCGGCATTGAGCTTGCGTATCGCGTCATCGGGGGTTCGCGCCGGCGCCACCAAACCGAACCAGTTGATGGCTTCGTAGCCTGGATATCCGGATTCGTCGATAGTTGGAACTTCAGGCAGCGAGCGCACCCTCTCCTTCGAAGTGACCGCCAGCGCGCGTAATCTTCCGCTCTGGATATGCGGGCGCAAGGGCGTGACATTCGCAAACAGTACGGGCACCAGTCCGCTGATGGCATCGGGGATCGCAAACGCGCTGCCTTTGTACGGCACATGTACCATGTCAACGCCGGCCCTGCTCTTGAACAGCTCTGTCGCCAGATGGTTCACGGCACCGTTACCGGTCGAGCCGTAACTGACCTGCCCGGGACGCTTTTTCAAAAAGGCGACAAACTCGCGCACCGATTTCGCCGGCAGCGAGGGATGGACTGTGGCACACAGCGCTTCAGAGGCGATCAACGTAATCGGCGTGAAATCCGCGGCGAGGTCATAACCCAGCTTGCGGTATAGGCTGGGGGCAACTGCATGCGGTGCAGACACCATGAACAGCGTGTAACCGTCAGGCGGTGCCTTCGAGGCGATTTCAGCTCCGATATTGCCGCCTGCACCGGGACGGTTGTCGATCAGGAACTGCTGACCAAGACTATCGCTGAGTTTTTGCGCGAGTGCGCGGATCAGCTGGTCGCTGGCGCCGCCCGGAGCCTGCGCAACGATGATGCGCACCGGCTTGGATGGGTATACCTGGGCAAAGGCTGACGCTGCAGTCAACAAGAGCGTCATCCCGATGATTATCATCCGGACCGATGACACGTTATTGCCTTTGCAAGTCATCATGCCCGGCGATTCGCCAACGCATGACCGGCAGCCTGGGTTCCGGCAATACGCCCGAACACTGCGCCCGATACCAGGCCGGTGCCGCTGGGGTAATTGAAATAGAACAGCCCGCCGACCATTTCGCCGGCCGCATACAGCCCCGGGATGGCGCGTTCAGCTACGCTCTGCACAGCCGCATCGGTCGATACGCGGATGCCGCCAAAGGTAAACGTGATGCCGCAGCTCACTGCATAGGCATGGAACGGCGGTTTGTCGAGCACGTTGGCCCAGTTGGATTTCGGAATCGCCAGACCCTTGGTACCGCGTCCGTCGAGAATGACGGGATTGAATTCCACATCCTGACGGACAGCAGCGTTGTAATCGCGGATCGTTTTCAGGCAGCGGTCGGCGTTGACGCCTTCCAACTTGGTCACCAGCTCCTCGAGCGTCGGCGCTTCTGCCTTGGTTATCTTGCGAATGTGGTACTCGTCGCGCAGCAGGTGATTGACCTTGGAGTCAAAAATCTGCCAGGCGAACATGCCGGGCTGCTTGAGTATTTCATGCCCGTATTTGGCATAGGTGAAA
>CBHTVL010000343.1:0-3332 GCA_966096475.1 uncultured Burkholderiales bacterium | reverse complement strand
CGCTGCCTTGCGCACTGCAAACGGCGTTTTCGAGAAGTTGACACCATTGCGCACCACCTTGATATCGCCCAGCTGGTAGTGCTTCGCCGGCGCCGCCAGTCCCAGATGCTGCACCTGCGGATCGGCAAACACTTCATTCATTTTGTAAATCGGGCCGCAGGGCACGCCGGCCTTGTTCAGCGATTCAATCCATTCTGCTGAGGTGCGGGTTTCGATTTGCGTCGCAATGATCTTGTTCAGCGCATCGCGGTTTTTCGAGCGGATCTTGGAATTCGAGTAATCGGGATTCTTCGGCACGTCGGGCAGGCCGACGGCCTTGCACAGGCGTTCGAAGAGCTGTCCGGAGCCGGCGATGTTGATATAGCCGTCGCTGGTCTTGTAGGTGCCGGTGGGAATCGCCGTGGGGTGGTTGTTGCCGGCCTGTCCGGCGACTTCGCCGGCGACGGTCCAGCGCGCAGCCTGGAAGTCGGTCATCGCGACCAGTGCCTGCAGCAGCGAGGTGTGCACCCATTGCCCTTCGCCCGTGTGTTCGCGTTCGAGCAGCGCGGTGACGATGCCGAACGACAGATACAGCCCGGCGCTGGAGTCGCCGATGGCGATACCGGCGCGCACGGGGCCCTGGCCGGGCAGGCCGGTGATCGACATCAGGCCGCTCATGCCCTGTGCCACTTGATCGAGGCCGGGGCGGTCGGCGTAGGGGCCGTCCTGACCGAAGCCGCTGATGCTGCCGTAGACGATGCGCGGGTTGATCTTGCGGATGCTCTCGTAATCAATGCCGAGGCGTTCTTTGACCTTGGGGCGGTAGTTCTCGACGATGACGTCGGCGGTGGCTGCCATTTTCCTGAACACCGCGAGGCCTTCGGGTGATTTCAGGTTCAGCGTGATGCTGCGCTTGTTGCGATGCAGGTTCTGGAAGTCGGGGCCGTGGCGTTTGTCGAAGGGGCTGCCGTCGCCGTCCTGTTCGCCGAGTTCTTCGACCTTGATGACTTTGGCGCCCCAGTCGCCGAGCTGGCGCACGGCAGTGGGGCCGGAGCGGGCGCGGGTGAGGTCGAGGACGGTGTAGCGGGAGAGCGGGCCGGTGTTGGTGTTTGCCACGGTGATTCCTTTTTATTCAGAAATATTCAATCGGATACGTTGAGGGTGTGTTGATTCAGTTCGGGGTAATGCCTGCGGCCTTGATGACCTTGCCCCATTTTTCAATCTGCGCGCGGGCGAAGGCCCACAGTTCTTCCGGCGTGCTGCCAACGGCGACCGCGCCGTTCTGCGTCAGGCGTTCACGCATTACCGGCTGGTTCAAGACCTGCACCGCTTCGGCGTTGAGGCGCTGGATGATCGCGGCGGGTGTTTTCGCCGGGGCAACCAGACCCTGCCAGGCCGTGGTTTCAAAACCGGGCAGGCCGGATTCGGAGACGGTGGGCAGATCCGGCGTCAGCGGAAACCGTTTTTCGCTGGTGACCGCGATCGCAGTGAGCCGGCCGCCGCGGATATGCGAAATCGCGCTGGGCAGGCTGGCGAAGGACAGCGAGATGCGGCCGCCGATCAGATCAACCATCGCGGTGGCCGCGCCTTTGTACGGCACATGGACCATGTCGGTGCCGGTCATCAGTTCAAACAGTTCGCCGGCGAGGTGGGGCGAGCCGAGATTGCCTGACGAGCCATAAGTCAGTTTGCCGGGATTGGCTTTGGCGGCCTTCACCAGATCAGCGACCGACTTGATCGGCAGCGCGGGGCCAACCACCAACACATTCGGCGCGCTGGCGACCAGCGTGATCGGCGCGAGGTCGCGCAACTGGTCATAGGGCAGCTTGCGGGTGACGGCGGGATTGACGCCGAAGGAACTCGGCACCAGCAGGATGGTGTAACCGTCGGGTGCGGCGCGCACCGTGGTTTCGGTGGCGATGATGCCGCTGGCGCCCGGGCGGTTGTCGGCGACGATGGACTGGCCCAGCCGTTCGGCGAGGCCGTCGGCCAGCGCACGGGCGATGATGTCGGCATTGCCGCCGGGGGCCTGCGCAATCAGCAGACGGATCGGGCGTTCGGGATAGCCGCGCGCGGACTGTGCGGCGGCCGCCGGTGCAATCGGCAGCAGGGCGATGGCCGATGCCATCAGGATCCGTGCAACAGGATATGCCCATGCCATGACAAGACTCCTCCGTGTCGGGGCCGCGGCGATGTGATTGCGCGCCGGCTGCGGCGGCGGGCGCGCTTGTTATGGCGGGCAGTATGGCAGTCCGCCGCGGCCTCTGCACAAAACCGACCACATATTGGTTTCGAAATCCGTTCCAAAAGCGCACGCCACGGACGGTCGCCGGTATCATGCGCGATCTGTCCCGAAAAACGGTCCGTCACACCATGCAAGCCCCGATCCTGCGTCCCCATCCCGGTGTTGAAGTCTTTATCGATGAAGGCTGTCACATCCTCGAGCTGTCCAACGATGACAGCGATCCGGAGCTGTCGATTGCGCGGGCAAGAGTGGAACCCGGCGTCACCACCAAATGGCACCGGGTGCGCGATACCGTCGAGCGTTATGTGATCCTCGACGGCATGGGCCGCGTGGAGATCGGCGATTACCCGCCGCAGGAGGTGCAGGCCGGCGACGTGGTGATGATTCCGCCGTCGGTGCGCCAGCGCATCGCCAATGTCGGCGAGGGTGATCTGGTGTTTCTGGCGATCTGCAGTCCGCGCTTCACGCCGGAAGCCTATGAGGATCTTGAACATGCGGCTTGAGGTGATGCGGATCGCAGCGGCGCTGGCGCTGCTGGCCTGCACCGGCACGGCTGCGGCGCAAGCCGTGGGCCTCGGCATGGAGGATGTGCCGCTGCGGCCGAGCGAACTGAAACTACTCAAACGTATTGAAGCGGTGGACCCGTCGTTCAAATACGGCGACCGGGTGAAACGTTATTTCCGTACGCACCCGACGACCAAGAATCGCATTCCGCTGCGCGTCGAAGTCATTGCGAACAAGACCGACGGTCTGTTTTTCGGTGAATTCACCAGCTATTCGATGTTGATCGATGAGCCGGTGGGTATCGTGACTTATGAATTCGACGCCGGTACGGCACACCGCGGACGCGGTACGGTGGTGGTGACGCCGAAGGATGTGGTGAAAACGGAGTTCACCTGCGGCACCTCGAAGTGCAGCACACGCGTCGAACGCAACGGTCGTGTGGTGTATGAGGGCGGCAGTTGAATGCTTATCAATAAATATAATTAAATCAAATATTTATAATATGACTCTGAAATTGTTACCGGTTCTGCTGTTGGCTGTTTCCTGGCAGGTTCATGCCGCCGATCCCTGCGAACATGCCGACAACACCATCGAGATCAACGAG
>CBHTVL010000342.1:0-3333 GCA_966096475.1 uncultured Burkholderiales bacterium | reverse complement strand
AGTTCAGCATCGCAAGGTCGGTCTGCGGCTTGAAAATCACCGGGATGTCGGCCAGATCAAAACTGCGGTGCTCAAATACCGACAGCACAGCCACCTTGACGGACGGCACTGACAGTCTGCGGTCGGTAATGCGGGTCCACAGGATCGGATGCATCTCCGCCATGTTGGATCCCCACAGCACAAACGCGTCGGCTGCCTCGATATCGTCATAACAGCCCATCGGCTCGTCCATACCGAAAGTGCGCATGAATCCGACGGCTGCCGACGCCATGCAGTGGCGCGCATTGGGATCGATGTTGTTGGAACGGAACCCGGCCTTGTACAGTTTGTTGGCAGCGTAACCCTCCCAGATGGTCCACTGCCCCGAACCAAACATGCCTACCGAGGTCGGCCCCTTTTTCTTCAGGGATTCCTTCCACTTCTCCGCCATGATGTCGAAAGCCTTGTCCCAACTGACCGGCGTGAACGCGCCGGACTTGTCATAACGACCGTTTTTCATGCGCAGCAGCGGTTTGGTCAGGCGATCGGCACCGTACATGATCTTGGAAAGAAAATAGCCCTTGACGCAATTCAGCCCGCGGTTGACCTCGGACGCGGGATCACCATGGGTGGCCACCACCTTGTTGTTCTTGACGGCGACGGTCACTCCGCAGCCGGTGCCGCAGAACCGGCAAGGCGCCTTGCTCCATTTCAGTCCTGTCGCGGAAGATTCGGTCGCGATATTCGCGGCACCCGCGGGCGGCGGGAATCCAGCCGCCCAAGCAGCAACCGCAGCAGCAGTGTTTCGGATAAATTCCCGGCGCGTAACCTTCATGGCATCCACTCCTTCATGACGTTTTCGTCTTCAGCGTGTTGATAGACCATTTCAATGTTGAGAACCTCCGGCACACTGCGGATCCGGTCCATCTGATCAAGCAGCGCTCCGGTATGCGACCCTTCGATGACAAGCACGATCTTGCCGGCGGCATCGGAGGCGCTGACCGGACAACCGATGATCGCCTCGATTGCGGACACGGCCGCGGACAGCGCCTGCGGCCGCACACGGGCTACACAACTGGCGATATGGAGTTCAGCCATGCACTGTGATTTTCTGCTGTCGGACGCTGAGGGCTGCTTCCGGACATACCGAGGCGCATTCGCCGCAGCGGGTGCACAAATCGGCATCCAGCAGCGGTTTCGCAGCACCGCCGATTTGCGGTACAAATCGCAGTGCTCCGGTGTCGCAGGAATCTCGACAGCATTCGCAGAAAACGCCCCGGGCAGCGAGACAATGATCAAGGAGCACCACGTTCGGCACTGCAGGCTCGCTGCGCAACAGAAACGTGCGGCGCGACAGGCGGGGCATTGATTGGCCGGTCATGACGCATCAACCCTTGGGTGGTCCCATGAACATCTGGTAAAGCCAGATCAGCAGGCCATAAGACCCGACCAGGGCAGCAGCAAGCGCAGGCGCCAACACCACGGTCAGAAAAACAAATACGCGCTTTTCACGTGAGTGTTCGGCTGCACTGGTATCCGACTGATCTTCCATACACCTCTCCGTGCCATGCGTCTGTTGAGTCCCGACGCTCGGAAACCGATTGACCCGGGTAACGCTTTATCAATGCAGGCCTCCGACGACTTATCAGATCCCGATCAATACGCATCACCTCAATTGACCTGGACAAAAATAAACCGGCTGGATTTTTGTGGCAAGCAATAATGTGCCTTTGCGCATTAACGAGCCTAGATACACTTCACACCCCTGACCTTGAAAGGGTCAATTCGCAGTGGCTTCAAAAACCACACCTACAACGACGTCAACTCCATGCCGCCGACCCGTGCGGCGAAACGCGCCGCAAGTCAGTGGACAACACCGTGGATCAGGCGCGGGGCAAATCGAAGTAGCCGGCAGATTAGCCGGCCTGAAGTTCAAGGCGCGCTGAAAAAGATCAGGGCTTGGGCGGAAAGGCCTTGCGATGCAATTCCAAGTCGACGTATTTCTGCGGATCGGTGAGTTTCATAACGGGCTGGCCAAAACGGTTGCGCAGATCCAGAACCGTGCGCATGCCATCCATGCTGATCGCCACGTCGCGGAACAGCCCTTCCTTCGGATCAGTAAACACTTCCAGCGTGCGCCGCGCCAGTGCCGGCGTCATTTCACGGTCGTTCGCGACCAGCAGCGCTTCGGCGATCTCACGGTTCTTCGGGTCATAGATCCATTCCATCGCCTCGCGATAGGCGCGCATCACGCCGATCGCCGCGGCTTCGTTCTGCGCCAGCCAGCTGCGCTGTGCGGCAGCGGCATGGCCCTGATAACTGCCCAGCAACTGGCCGGCGGAACCCAAGCGGACCATGCCGCGGTCCACCGCCTGCAGGTCAAACGGCGTATTGAGCAGAGTCGCCGCTGTTTTGCGATCAACGACTGAACGGAAACGCGCCAGACTGCCGCCGGTCGGCTCATAAGTCACATCAGCATCCTTCAGTCCGGCGCGCGCCAGCATGTCGCGCAGCACGAAGGCATAACCGGTGGTCAGCGCATCGACTGAAATCGACTTGCCGCGCAGACCCGCAATCGACTTGATGTCCGGCGATGCGATGAGATGCAGGAATCCGCCGTTGAGCCCCATGAAAGTCACCAGATCGGGCTTGGCCGTGGTTTTGCCCTCGCCCGCACCTTCCTGATAGGCGACGAGGTTATCAATACCAAAGATGCCGATATCGAACTTGCCGTCGATCAGATTGGTCATCAGGAAGGTCGAATTCGGCGTGATCGTCAGCTTCACCGCAACGCCATGTTTGGCGAAGAAACCCTGACGCTCTGCCGCCCAGGCCGGCAGATTGAAGCCGCCGCCGAAGGTGATGATGCTGACCGGGATCAGCGGTTTTGCACCGCCCGGGGATTGCGCCAATACGGAAAACGGCAGCAACAGCGCGAGGCACAGCAGCTTCGACAGCAGTCTCATGACAATCTCCCCCATCCGGTTATTGTTGCCGGCCAGTATATTCAAAACACGGCCGGTTCAAACGAACAACGGATTCAGTCGGCCTTCAGTTCGAACACCGCACCCAGCGAAGAGGCTAATTCCATGATGCCGACCAGCGTGGCGATTTCGACGATCTCTGCGGCATTGAAGTGCTGCTGCAGCGCGCCAAAGACGGCATCACTGACCTTACCCTGCCCTTTGACCATCGCCTCGGCAAAGGTCAGTGCGGCGGTTTCGCGCGGCGGCAGCTTGCCGTAATCACCACGATCGATGATCGCCAGCTCCGCCTCGGTGACGCCATGTTTCAGCGCATAGCTGCGATGCGAGGCGCCGGAATAATCGGAACCGCGCAGCATGGCAACGCGCC
>CBHTVL010000341.1:0-3333 GCA_966096475.1 uncultured Burkholderiales bacterium | reverse complement strand
CAGCGTCGAAAACACCGGGGGCGGCGCGCCGGTTTCAACGCTGGACATCGTGCTGCCGGCAAGGCTGTTCACCGGCCTGAATGCAACTGCCATCCGCAATGCCAACGAGAACCTCTACGCGGCCTACCAGGACGCCTGCGGCATCAACGTCATCCGCATCGAGGAACACATCCACGCCACGCTGGCCGGCGCGGCCGAGGCACGCGCGCTGAAAATCCGTATTGGCAGCCCGGTGCTGCGTGTCGAACGCGTCGCGCGCACCTACAACAATGTGCCGGTGGAGTTCCGCACCCGCGTCTTTGACGCAGTCCGCTACCACTACCGCACGGTTGAAGGCAGCCTCTGATCGGACCGTTCGCGGATCACTCGCGGATGCCGGCCTCGCGAATGACCTTGCCCCACTTTGCCATGTCGGCCTGGATGATCGCGGCAAATTCCTCCGGTGAAGTCGACATTGCATCGGTGCCCGCCGCCACCAGCTTTTCCTTGATGTCGGCGCGGGTCATCACTTTGGTCACTTCGGCATTGATCTGACGGATGATGTTCTCCGGCGTGCGTGCCGGCGCGAGCATGCCGTTCAGAGACACCGATTCATAACCGGGCAGCGATTCCGACAACAGCGGCAAACCTGGCGCCAGCGCCGTCGGCTGCAGGCTGGTCACCGCCAGCGCGCGCAGCTTGCCCGACCTGATGTACGGCGTTACCGAACCCGCCGTCGGAAACATCAGCCCCACTTCGCCGCTGAGAATGCCGATCAGCGAACCGCCGGTGCCCTTGTAGGCGACACGTACGATATTGAGCTTGCCCATCGCCTTGAACAGCTCCGCGGCGAGATGCGGCGCGGCACCGAGCGATCCCGCCGCGTAATTGATTTCACCGGGCCGCGACCGTGCAAGGGCAATCAGCTCGCGCGCCGATTTCACCGGCAGCGAAGGATGCACGACCACCACATTGGGAGAACTCGCGACCAGCGAAATCGGTGCAAAGTCTTTCACCGGATCGTAGGGCGTGCTGGCGCGGATGAACGGTGACAGCCACACCGCGCTGCCATAGAGCAGCAGCGTGTAACCGTCGGCGGGTGCGCGGGCAACGAGTTCCGCAGCCACCGTGCCGCGATTGTCGACAACGACCGGTTGCCCCAGACCGCCGCGAATCTCCTGCGCAATCAGCCGCGCAACAATATCGTTGGCGCTGCCCGGCGCGACGGTGACGATGCGCACCGGTTTGGATGGGTAGGGTTGCGCCCACACCGCCACCGATCCACATAGACAGACTGCCGCCGCCAACAAACGCCAAGCCTGCATCGCGACCCCCTTATTTACAGGATGGGCAGGATGTACAGGAAAAAAACCGTCACCTGGTTTCGCTGTTCATCTTGTACATCCTGCCCATCCTGTTAATTGTTTTTCAGCGTCACTCCGGCTGTATCCCCGCCTGCTTGACCACCGCCCCCCAGCGCACGACCTCCGCCTCCACCATCCGGCGGAATTCATCCGGCCGGTTGGCAACAATCTCCAGCGCCATCGCCGCGAATTTCTCGCGCATGTCGGCCGTCTGCAGTGCCTTGACCGTTTCCGCATGCAGTCGCGTAACAATGGGGGCCGGCAATCCCGGCGGCGCCATCAGACCGAACCAGTTGGATACCACGACATCTTTGACACCGGCTTCGGTGAAGGTCGGCACTTCGGGCAGGACCGAAGCGCGTTGATCCGCGGCAACCGCCAGCACGCGCAGCCGTCCGGCTTTTGAATGCGCGACCGTCGGCGGCAGACTCGGGAATGCTGCCTGCACCTGCGCACCGATCAGCGCCGTCACCGCGAGACCGATGCTCTTGTAGGGAACCGGCACCACATCGACCTGCGCCGATTTCTTGAGCAGTTCACCGGTGAGATGGGTGATCGAACCGGTGCCGCCCATGCCGTAATTGAGTTTGCCGGGCTGTGATTTCGCCAGCGCGATAAAACCCTGCAGATCTTTCGCGCCCGTCGGATGCACCGCCAGCACCATCGGCGAATGACCGACCAGTGAAATGAAGGTGAAATCGCGGATCGGGTGATAAGGCACGGCGCGCAGCACATGCACATTGATCGAGTGCACGGCGTCGCCGATCATCAGCGTGTAACCGTCGGGCGCAGCCTTCGCCGTCAGGCTGCGGCCGATCATGCTCGCCGCACCCGGACGGTTATCGATCACCAGGCTCTGGCCCAGCGCCGTACCCATCGCCTGACCAAGCAGACGGCCGATGGCATCGGAAGATCCGCCCGGCGCATAAGGCACGATCAGACGGATCGGCCGGTCGGGATATTTCTGCGCCGTCGCAGGACTTGCAACGAACGCGCACAGTGCAGCCGTCAGCGCGACACAAACCTTTCCGGTTCTCGCCCCCATTACGGTCTCCTCCGCACCACGCCGCCGGGCAGGCGCCCGGCGGATACTCACTAACTATTTGTTTCTATTGTTATTTTTTACAAGCCCGCCTGGGTCACGAACTTCGACACCAGGTACGGTTCAATCGCTTCGCTGCCGCCTTCCGAGCCGTAGCCCGAATCCTTGACGCCGCCGAAGGGTACTTCCGGCAACGCAAAGCCGAGATGGTTGATGGTCATCATGCCGGTCTCGACCTGCGCCGCAATCGCGTTCGCGGTTTTTGCCGACTTGGTCCAGGCATAAGCGGCCAGTCCATAGGGCAGGCGATTGGCTTCGGCCACGGCATCATCAAAAGTCTTGAAGGGATTGATGATCGCCATCGGACCGAAAGGTTCGGTGTTCATCGCCATCGCGCTGGTCGACAGCTCGGTGATCACTGTCGGCTCAAAGAAGTTGCCCTTCTCGCCGATCGGATAACCGCCGGTCTGCACTTTGCCGCCGTGTTTTTTTGCGTCTTCGACATTGGCCACCATCGCACTCTGCCGGCGCGGATTGGCCAGCGTCGCCATCCTGGTGTCCTTGTCGAAACCGTCGCCGACCTTGATCGCTTTCGCGCCTTCGGTGAATTTTTCGACGAACTGCTTGTAGACGCCTTCCTGCACCAGGAAACGCGTCGGTGATACGCAGACCTGTCCGGCGTTGCGGTACTTCATGAAGGTCATCGTCTTCGCGGCGAGTTCAATGTCAGCATCATCAAAAATGATCACCGGCGCATGACCACCGAGCTCCATGGTCACGCGCTTCATGTGCTGACCGGCCAGCGCCGCGAGCTGTTTGCCCACCGGCGTTGAACCGGTGAAGGTGATCTTGCGGATCACCGGATGCGGAATCAGATAGCTCGAGATCTCCGCCGGGCTGCCGTAAACCAGATTGATCACACCGGCCGGAACGCCGGCGTCGACAAAA
>CBHTVL010000340.1:0-3334 GCA_966096475.1 uncultured Burkholderiales bacterium | reverse complement strand
GGTTCATCAAAACCACACTGGAGGAGCGATGAAATACTTGTTTAAAAACAAATGCTTGGAGTTCATTGTTGGCGGGGCGCTGGTCGTGTTTGCCGGACTGGCGCCGGCGCAGGGCTGGCAGCCGCAACAAAACGTCGCGCTGATCGTGCCGTCCACAGCCGGCGGATCGCTGGACCACGTCGGCCGCACGATTCAGCGCATGTGGGAACAGCAGAAACTGGTGAAGACGTCGAGCACGATTGTGAACATGGGTGGCGCCGGCCATGCGCTGGCTTACAACTTTCTGAATGCGCGCGCCGGCAATCCGCTGTTCCTGAGCATTACGTCATCAACCCTGCATGCCAACCACATCAACGGCCGTTACGCATTGTCCTATCGCGACTTCACGCCGCTGGCGGTGATGATGACCGAATACATCGCGATTGCGGTGCGCGCCGATTCGCCGCTGAAAACCGGCAAGGATCTGGTGGAAGCGCTGCGGGAAGATCCGCGTAAATACAGCCTCGCCATCAGCAGTGCGGTCGGCGGCACGCATCACATTTCCTTCGGCCTGCCGCTGCTGTCGGGCAAGGTGGAAATGAACAAGGCCCGGCTGGTGGCGTTTACCTCGACGGGCGACGGAGTCACGGCGCTGCTCGGCGGCCACGTTGATGTGCTCTCCGGCGGAACCGTGCAGATTGCGCCGCATGTGGCGAGCGGTCGCATGCGGGTGCTTGCGGTATCCTCGCCGAAGCGGATGACCGGGGTGTTGGCCAGTGCGCCGACGTGGCCGGAGCAGGGTTACAAGGGTGTGATGGAAAACTGGCGCGGCGTGATGGGCGCCAAAGGCATTTCCGCTGCACAGATTGCCTACTGGGATGGTGTGTTCGGCAAAATAGCAGCCAGCGCTGATTTCAAGGATCAGGCCGAAAAGAACCAGTGGGAAATCGCCTATAAAAATTCGGCAGAAACCGCGAAGTTTTTTGCATCTGAATATGCCGATCTGAAAAGTGTCATGGATTTCCTCGGGCTTTCCGGGAAACCCAATTCGTAGTTTTCATCATCAAGGAGCAGCAATCATCAAACCGCAGTCAGTGGGCAGTATCGGGCTCGGCATCAGGGGCGGCGCTTTTTCGCGCCATCTGTTGTCCGAGGGATTCAGTGTCACCGGATTCGACATCGATCCCAAGCGCCGTGCAGCGCTTAAAAAGCTTGGCGGTAAACCGGCAGCATCGGCATCGGCGGTATCGTCGTCCTGTCCAATACTGGTGACTTCACTGCCCAGCCTGGCAGCGGTGGATGCAGCCTTTTTCGGCAAGGGCGGTATTGTCGAGTCCGCAAAGCGCGGCACCGTGGTGATCGAGACCAGCACTTTGCCGCTGGCAAAAAAGAACGAGATCCGCGAGCGATGCACCAAAAAGGGGATTGTGGTCCTCGACTGCCCGGTCAGCGGCACCGGTGCGCAGGCTGCCAACCGGGACATCGCCATCTACGCCAGTGGCGACCGCAAGGCCTATGACAAGGCGGAGGCGGCTCTCAAGGGCTTCTCGCGCAGCGTTTACTACTGCGGCGAATTCGGCAACGGTTCCAAGCTGAAGTATGTCGCCAACCTGCTGGTGACCATCCACAACCTGTCGACGGCCGAGGCGATGGTCATGGGTCTGAAATCTGGACTCGACCTGGACCTGCTCTACAAGGTGATCAAGGACGGGGCGGGCAATTCCCGCATGTTTGAGGTGCGCGGACCGCTGATGATCAAGGGGGATTACAGCCAGGCGACGATGAAAATCGACGTTTACAAGAAAGATATTGATATCATTGAGCAGTTCGCAGCGGACCTGCATTGTCCGGTTCCGCTGTTCGAAGCTTCAAAACCGTTTTACGCCGCGGCCTATGCGCACGGCCGTGCGCTGGAGGATACGGCGTCCGTCTGTGCAGTGCTTGAGCAGATGGCCGGCATAACAAGAAAAAAGCGGCGCAAATAATGATGCAAAAAGCAGTGTAAGCAGAAAACCATTTCAACTTGAGACAAGAGAAAGATCCGATGAAACCGACCATGTCGCCGCAGGGCCAGGCTGCACAGACCATTTCCCGCAACATGAAGCTGATCTCCCACAACGAGCTCGCCGGGTTCGGTGGCATCGGCGAGGGCATCAACATGCAGGTGACCAAAGACGGTCGCCGCATTCTCTGGCTGGCGCATGAGTCCGCGCCGAAAAACTT
Organism: uncultured Burkholderiales bacterium; assembly: GCA_966096475.1. Lineage (GTDB taxonomy): Bacteria > Pseudomonadota > Gammaproteobacteria > Burkholderiales > SG8-41. Next base: position 1,132 of record CBHTVL010000340.1, on the reverse strand, counting down.
CACCGCGGTTGACGTCTCCGATGTCAAAAACCCGAAGGTGATCTGCCAGACCGACCTGCCGCATGAGCGCGTGCGTTCGAACTCGCTGGACGTGGTCGGCGACATCATGGTTGTGGCCTATCAGACCAAAGCCGTTGGCGACAAACCCGCCGGCATGGATATTTTCGACATCAGCACCCCGGAAAAACCGAAACTGATTTCGCATTTTGATGCTTCCGGCCCGAATTCACGCGGCGCGCACTGCGTGTGGTTTGTGGACGGCGAATACGTGCACCTGACCTCGGGCTCGGGCGACTTTGATCCGACGCACCCGAATGACTTCCAGTTCTACCGCATCATCGACGTGCGCAACCCGTCGAAGCCGGTGGAAGTGGGCCGTTGGCACTATCCCGGCACGCACAAGGGCGACAAGGAAGCGCCGCCCCAGCGTCATCCGAAGTTTGACGGTGGCTACCGCCCGCACAACATCCTGGTTTATCCGGAGCGTCCGGACCGCGCCTACGTGGCCTACCTCGACGGCGGCGCCGTGATCCTTGATATCTCGGACAAAGCCAATCCGAAGATGATTACCAACTGGCGTTATTCGCCGCCGTACAACGGTTTCTGCCACACGGTGATGCCGCTGATGAGCCGTGACATGCTGCTGGTGACGGACGAATGTACCAAGGACGACGGTCTCGACTGGCCGAAGCTGGGCTGGGTGGTCAATGCCAGCGCCGAAACCAACCTGGTGCCGATGTCGACGCTGCCGTTGCCCCCGCTGGAGAGCTTCGTCAAACGTGGTGGCCGTTACGGCGCCCACAACATCCACGAGAATCTGCCGGGTCCGGCCTCTTTCCGCTCCGACAACCTGATCGTCGGCACCTTCTTCAATGGCGGTGTGCGCGCATTCGACATTTCGAATGCCTACCAGCCGCAGGAAGTCGCTTACTACGTGCCGGGTGCCCCCAAGCTGTCGCCGAAGGGCTCGATCCAGATCAACGACGTCTGGGTTGACGAGAACCGCCTGATTTACACGGTGGACCGTTTTGCCGGCGGCCTGTACATCCTCGAGATGGACATCTAACCGGAGCTGTAACGCAATGCTGGATGCACTTTCGGGGAAATTCCCGGTCAGCGTCGTCACCGGGTT
>CBHTVL010000339.1:0-3346 GCA_966096475.1 uncultured Burkholderiales bacterium | reverse complement strand
TGCTGCGCGAAGAACACCGCCGCCCAGCCCTTGGCGCTGTCGCCGAGCAGCGTCAGCACTGCCGCCGATTTGCGGCCGCTGCGCAACACATTGGTAGCGCCGGGATTGCCCGAACCGTACTCCCGCGGATCCGGAAGCCGGTAGGCGCGGCTGACCACGACGGCAAAAGACACCGAACCCATCAGGTAGGAAACCAGCACGATGATCAATAAATCCAAGGCAATTCTCTCTGGGCTAAAATGGCGCCGGCCATTCTAGCGCAAGTCAACCGCAGCACCCCGCATACACCCATGGACACCATATTCATCAGCGAGCTGCGCATCGAGACCCGCATCGGCATCTATGAACGGGAAAAACAGGTCGCGCAGACCATCCAGCTTGATCTCGAAATCGGGCTGCGCGGCGAACATGCCGCGCACAGCGACCGCATCGAAGACACCATTGATTACGCCGAAGTCGTCGCTGACATCCGCAAGCTGTTTGCGGAACAGCATTTCGCGCTGCTCGAACATGCCGCCGAATCCATCGCCCAACTGGTGATCCGCGACTTCAAGGCCCCGTGGCTGCGCATCACCATCGCCAAACTGTCACCGCTCGCCGGCGTCAAGCGGCTGGGCGTCAGCATCGAGCGCGGCACGCGTCTGTAAAGACGCGGCCGCTCCGCGCAACTCAACCCCGCGGATGATGTTTGGCGTGCAGCTGTTTCATGCGCTCGCGCGCGACGTGGGTGTAAATCTGCGTGGTTGAAATATCCGAATGCCCGAGCAGCAACTGCACCACGCGCAGATCGGCGCCGTGGTTGAGCAGATGCGTGGCGAAGGCATGGCGCAGCGTGTGCGGTGAAATCGGCTTGTGCAAACCCGCCTGCAGCGAGTAACGCCGGATCAGATGCCAGAACGACTGCCGGGTCATCGCCGCGGCGCGGGCGGTGACAAACAACGCATCACTCACCCGCTGCCCGAGAAGCGCGGGACGCGACTCTCGCAGATATCGCTCCAGCCAGCCCAGCGCCTCTTCGCCCAACGGCACCAGGCGCTCCTTCGAACCTTTGCCGAGTACGCGCACCACGCCCATATCGCGGCTGATCTGCGGCGTTTTCAGCGTCACCAGTTCCGACACGCGCAGGCCGCTGGCATACAAGACCTCGAGCATCGCACGATCGCGCAGGCCCAAAGGCTCGTCCACAGCCGGTGCCGCGAGCAGGCTTTCGACATCGGCTTCGGTCAGGGTTTTCGGCAGCGAACGCGGCAACTTCGGCGCTTCGATGCGCAGCGTCGGATCCACCGCGATCAGATTCTGCCGCACGGCATGGCGATAAAAACGTTTCAGGCTGGACAGCAGCCGCGCCGCGGTCGAGGCCCGCGCCTTCGCGCGGAACTTGTGCGCGAGCTAGTCCTGAATCATCGGCTGTCCGGCAGCGAGCAGATCGCAGCCGTTTTTCGCCTCCAGCCATGTCGCGAACTGTTTGAGATCGCGGCGATAGCTGTCGAGAGTGTTGCGCGACAGGCCGTCTTCCAGCCACAGCGCATCACAGAACTCGTCAATGCGTTGTATCGAGGAGGCCTTCATGTCGCAGCAGCCAGCGTTTCACGCTTAATGGAAAATCATCCTTGCCGCCCATGAAACCGCCGAGCCCGCCGCTGGCAGCCAGTACGCGATGGCAGGGCACGAACAGCGGCACGGGATTGGTTCCGCAGGCACCGCCGACCGCACGGGCAGCGCTGCCGATGCGTTGCGCCAGATCGCCATAAGTAATTGTTTTTATTGGAAATAATTTCTCGATCTCGCGCCAGACGCGACGCTGGAACGGCGTGCCCTCCAAACGATAGGGCAATTTGAAGACATAGGCCGGATCATCCAGATAACGTTCGATCTCGCGGCAGGCCCGCTCCGCTGCGCGGTCATGCGGCGCTCTCGTCGCCGTTTGCCGCGGCAGATAACGCACACCGGTGACGACAGCGCCGTCGGTCACAATGCCCAGCACCGCGAACGGTGTGGCATAACGTGTTTCCGGCGGCGCGGCGTTCACGCGATTGCCGGCGCCCCGGCTCGCATTTTCTGCAGCAGGACAACCACGGTCACCAGCACCAGACCGAGGATGTCGCAGAAGGTCGTCGGGTACACCAGTGCGAGTCCGGCGATGATCAGCATCCAGCGCTCGGGCAGCGTGGTCTTGCGCAACAGCCAGCCCTGCAAACCGCCGGCCAACGCAACGATGCCGATGATCGCCGTGACCGTAATCACGGCAATGGCGCCCCAGTCCGCCTGCGCCAGATTCTTGAACGAACCGCCGAGCAGCAGGCCGACGCCGGAAGGATCAAGCACGAACATGAACGGCACCAGGAAAGCCGGCGCGGTGTACTTCCAGCACTGCAGCGTGGTGCGGTACGGTCCGCCGCCGGTAATTGCCGCCGCGGCAAACGGCGACAGCGCGGTCGGCGGCGACACTTCGGACAGCACGGCGTAATAGAAAATGAACATATGCGCCGCAAAATCCGGCACGCCGAGTTTCATCAGCGCCGGCGCGGCAATCACCGCGCAGATGATGTACGAAGCGGTCACCGGCACGGCAAGACCGACGATCCAGACAATCATCGAGGTATAGAACGCGGTCAGCAGCAAACGCATGTCATGCAGCAGCTTGACCGTGTCCGAGACGCCCAGCGCGGTGAACAGGCTGACCAGCGCCTGCGCACCGGATTCCGCATAAGTCAGCACGATCGAGCTGAACTTGAGGCCCAGACCGGTCAACGTCACCACGCCGACGATGATGCCGGCGGAAGCGCAGGTCATCGCCACATTGAGCACGCCCACCGAACCGCCTTCCAGCGCCTTGATGAAACCGGATTCCCAAAAGCCCTTCATCCACGGCATGCGGCCGCGGAACCAGTCATAGGAAACCAGCGCGCAATCGCGCTGCAGGAAGGACAGCAATGCCGTGACCACCGTCGCCCAGAACACCGACATCACCGGTGAGTAGCCCATCAGCATGAACACCACGATCGCGATCAGCGATACAAAATGGAACCAGTATTTTTTCGCGAGCGCACCGGCGCGATGGTGTTTCTCCAGCTCGACCACCTTCATGTTGAATTTGCGCGCATCGATCTCGACCATCACGAAAATCGCGAGATAGAACAGCACCGTCGGGATCGTCGCCATCAGGATCACGTCGAGGTACGAAATCTTCAGGAACTCCGCGATCAGGAAGGCCGCCGCGCCGAGCACCGGCGGTGAAATGATCGCGCCCAGGCCGCCGGCCGCGAGAAGGCCGCCCGCAGCCTCCTTGCCGTAACCCGACTTCGCCAGCAGCGGATAGGCGACCGCACCCAGCGTCACCGTTGTT
>CBHTVL010000338.1:0-3358 GCA_966096475.1 uncultured Burkholderiales bacterium | reverse complement strand
GAAATCGCCGAAATCGAAGGCGAGCACCAGTTTGAAGTGCTGTCGACCAACGGCGACACCTTCCTCGGCGGCGAAGACTTCGACCAGCGCCTGATGGATTTCCTTTGCGACGAGTTCAAAAAGGAATCCGGCGTTGACCTGAAAAAGGACATGCTGGCACTGCAGCGCCTCAAAGATGCCGTTGAAAAAGCCAAGATCGAGCTGTCGTCCTCGCAGCAGACCGAGATCAACCTGCCGTACATCACGGCGGATGCCTCGGGCCCGAAACACCTGGCGATCAAGATCACCCGCGCCAAGTTCGAGTCTCTGGTCGAGGAACTGATCGCACGCACCATCAAGCCCTGCGAAATCGCGGTCAAGGATGCCGGCGTCAAACTCTCCGACATCGAAGACGTGATTCTCGTCGGCGGCCAGACACGCATGCCGAAAGTGCAGGAAGCGGTGAAGAACTTCTTCGGCAAGGAACCGCGCAAGGACGTCAACCCGGATGAAGCGGTTGCCGTCGGCGCAGCCATCCAGGCCGGCGTACTCAAGGGCGACGTCAAGGACGTGCTGCTGCTCGACGTAACCCCGCTGTCGCTGGGCATCGAGACGCTGGGCAGCGTGATGACCAAGTTGATCCAGAAAAACACCACGATCCCGACCAAGGCCTCGCAGGTGTTCTCGACCGCCGAAGACAACCAGAACGCGGTAACCATCCACGTGCTGCAGGGTGAACGCGAAATGGCGAAAGCCAACAAGTCGCTCGGCCAGTTCAACCTGACCGACATCCCGCCGTCGCCGCGCGGCATGCCGCAGATCGAAGTCACGTTCGACATCGACGCGAACGGCATCCTGCACGTGTCGGCCAAGGACAAGGCCACCGGCAAGGAAAACAAGATCAAGATCCAGGCGAGCTCGGGTCTGTCGGAAGAAGAGATCCAGCGCATGGTCAAGGACGCCGAGGCCAATGCCGAGGAAGACAAGAAACTGCGCGAACTCGTCGACACCCGCAATCAGTGCGACGCGATGATCCACAGCGTCAAGAAATCGCTGACCGAGTATGGCGACAAGATCGGCGCTGACGACAAAGCCAAGATCGAAGCCGCACTGAAAGACGCCGAGGAAACACTCAAGGGCGAAGACAAGGACGCGATCGAAGCCAAGACCCAGGCACTGGCGCAGGCTGCGCAGAAACTCGGCGAAGAAATGCAGAAAGCCCAGCAGGCCCAGGGCGGCGCAGCGCCGGGTGGCGAAGCCAAGGCTGAAGCCGGCAAAAAAGACGACGGCAATGTGGTGGATGCCGAGTTCGAGGAAGTGAAAGACGGCAAGAAGTAACCCACTTAACTTCCCCGGTCAGGGCGCAGCGGTGTTGAGGATGTTTCCTCCGCGCCCTGCGCCTTTGGCGCATTCAGGGTAACGGAACGAAATGGCAAAAAAAGACTATTACGAAGTGCTCGGTGTGAACCGTGACGCCTCCGAAGACGAGCTGAAAAAGGCTTACCGCAAGCTCGCGATGAAGTGGCACCCGGACCGCAACCCGGACAATCCCAAGGCGGAAGAGCATTTTAAGGAAGCCAAGGAAGCCTACGAAATACTGACCGACGCGCAGAAGCGCGCGGCCTATGACCAGTTCGGTCATGCCGGCGTCGATCCCTCCGTGGGCGGTGCCGGTGGCACCGGCGCGGGCTTCGGCGGCTTCGGCGACGCCTTTGGCGACATATTCGGTGACATTTTCGGCGGCGGTGGTGGTGGCGGACGCGGACGCTCGACGGTCTATCGCGGTGCCGACCTGCGCTACAACCTGGAGATTTCGCTGGAAGAAGCCGCGCGCGGCACCGAAACGCGCATCCGCATTCCGGCGATGGAGGAATGCGAGACCTGCCACGGCAGTGGCGCCAAGCCGGGCACCAAACCGACCACCTGCACGACCTGTAACGGCCATGGCCAGGTGCGCATGCAGCAGGGCTTTTTCTCGATTCAGCAGACCTGCCCGCGCTGCCACGGCACCGGAAAGATGGTGGCCAATCCCTGCGGCACCTGCTCCGGCAGCGGCCGCGTCAAGAAACACAAAACGCTGGCGGTGAAAATTCCGGCCGGTGTGGATGAAGGCGATCGCATCCGCCTGTCCGGCGAAGGCGAAGCCGGCGTCAACGGCGGGCCGACCGGCGATCTGTATGTGGTCATCCAGATCAAGCAACACGGCGTGTTCACCCGCGACCACAACGACCTGCACTGCGAAATGCCGATCAGCTTCACCACGGCGGCGCTGGGCGGGGAAATCGAAATCCCCACGCTCGACGGCTACGCCAAGATCAAGATTCCGGCGGAAACCCAGAGCGGCAAAGTGTTCCGGCTGCGCGGCAAAGGCATCAAGGGCGTGCGTTCGACGGCACACGGCGACCTGCTGTGTCATGTCATCGTCGAAACGCCGGTCAGCCTGACCTCACGCCAGAAGGAACTGCTGCAGGAATTCGAGTCCATCAGCAACAAGGATTCCGCGCGCCACAACCCGCGCGCGAAGTCATGGATGGACCGGGTCAAGGAATTCTTCGCGGAATAAGCGGCGTCCTGCGAAAACAAAAAAGCCGGCGCATGCGCCGGCTTTTTAATGGCGGGTGATGCGTTCTATTGCTGCTGCAACTTCCCGTCCACCACCACCTTGGTGTATTTGGCGATTTCGGATTTGATGTAAGCGCCGAATTCGGCAGCGCTACCGCCCAGCGGATCCGCACCCAGCGCGGCGAGGCGCTGCTGCACATCCGGCAGTTTCAGCGCCTTGTTGATATCGGCATTGAGCCTGCTGATGGCCACCGCCGGAGTGCCGGTCGGCACCACCGTGCCGTACCAATTGATCATGTCGTAACCGGCAACACCCGACTCGGCAACGGTCGGCACTTCGGACAGCGCCGGATTGCGTCGCGCACTGCTCACCGCGATTGCGCGCAACCGCCCTGCCTTGATGTGAGGAACCGCCACCGGCGCAGTACTGAAAGCCACCGGCACTTCACCGCCGATGACCGCCAGCGCCAGCGGCGCACCACCCTTGTAAGCCACATGCGTCATCGTGGTTTTGGTCATGCTTTTGAACATTTCCGTCGCGATATGCTCGGGACTGCCGTCGCCGGAGGAAGCGTAGTTGATCGGCTTGGCCTTCGTCAGCGCCACCACTTCGGCGACCGTTTTGACCGTCGACGCCGGCGGCACCACCAGGAACATCGGCACCGACGACACATTGACCAGCGGCGTGAAATCCCGCTCGAGGTCATAACCGAGTTTTTTGTACAGCGGCTTGCTGATCGCATGCGATACCGAAATGAACAGCACCGTGTAACCGTCGGGTGTCGCCTTCGATGCGATTTCCGCCGCCAGGTTGGCA
>CBHTVL010000337.1:0-3363 GCA_966096475.1 uncultured Burkholderiales bacterium | reverse complement strand
CTGCCGCTGCGGGTCAATCCGCCGAGGCGGGTTTGAACTGAACAACCTTGTCGGTCTTGGCCTCGTCCTGATAAACCAGCCGCCCCTGCACCACGGCGCCCAGATGCATCTCCAGCGTGCGGTAATAGACATCACCAGTGACATTGGCTTTGCTCTGGAGTTCCACGTAATCGGCGGCATGCACCGGGCCGACCACCGTGCCGTTGATAACCACATGCGAGACGCGGATTTCGCCTTCGATCCTCGCCGCCTCCGACAGCACCAGCGTACCCGGTTTGCCGTCGACCGAGACCACGTTGCCGTGCACGCGGCCATCGACGCGCAAACCGCCGTCGAACGTCATGTCGCCCTTGATTTCGGTGCCGGCACCGATCAGGCAATCGATGCGGTTTTGCGGTTTATTGGGTTTGTTTTTGTTGCCGAACATGGAAGCCTCCCGCTATGAAATGGTGACGTTGTGCGTCAGTTTCGGTGTATCGGAGTTGCCTTCGAAAATCCGGACCTGCAGCCCTTTGACCGTGGCATTCGGTGCGATCCGGAACAGTCCTTCGACCCGCTGAAACAGCTTGAAATTGACCAGATACTCTTTGCCGGCATCCGCACGGGAGTTCTCCGGCAGCATCAGGGTCACTTTACGGCCATCCTGCTGCAGGTTCAACACAAACTGCAGCCGGCCATGGAATTCCTTGGCACGTTCGCCCGCCTGCACCAGCAGCAGCTGATAACGGTATTCCCCTGGCACCGACTCGGGGACCATGCGGAAGCGGTTGACGCTGATGGCGCCATCCTTGCCGGTGGCCGTCAGTGATTGAAAGAAGGCGAGGTCTTCCTTCAGCGTGGCGTTCTCCTGCGCCAGCGACTTCACCTGTTTCGCCAGATCCCCATAAGTCGCGCGTTCGATCTGCAACTGGCGCTCGGCAGCAGCCGTACGTGCATTCAGCTCCGCCAGTTCGGCTTGCTGGCGACGCACGGTTTCATCCAGCTGCTCGCGCAGTTTCGTCGCCTCGCCCTTGCGAAAGCCGGCGTATTCCAGACCGAAATCATAGGTAAACCAGGCCACGCCACAGGTACCCGCGACGATCGCGACCATCCCCATCCAGCGCCAGTACCAGGGCATGTGCGGACGCACCGACAACTGCGGCGCGTCAATGCCGAAGCGACGTGCAAACGTTTTGAGTTTGCGGTTCATGCCGTTACGGCAGCAGCGCGACCTGTTTGAGGCCCGCGTCTTCCGCGAGGCCGAACATCAGGTTCATGTTCTGCACGGCCTGACCGGCAGCGCCCTTGACCAGATTGTCGATCACCGACAGCACGACCACCGTGTTGCCGCCCTGCGGACGATGCACGGCGATGCGGCAGTGATTCGCGCCGCGCACAGAACGTGTTTCGGGATGACTGCCCGCCGGCATCACATCGACAAACGCTTCCTTGGCGTAGCGTTTTTCGTACAGCGCCTGCAGATCGACTTCCTTGGTCAGCTGCGCATAAAGCGTGGCATGAATGCCGCGGATCATCGGCGTCAGATGCGGCACGAACACCAGATTGACGTCGCGGCCGGCCGCACGCGCCAGTCCCTGGGAAATCTCCGGATGATGGCGATGCCCGCCCACACCGTAAGCCTTGAAGTTGTCGGCGGCCTCGGCGTGCAGGATATGCGTCTCCGCCTTGCGCCCGGCACCCGACACGCCGGACTTGGCGTCAGCGATCAGATGGGCGAGATCCACACAACCGGCTTCGATCAGCGGCAGAAAACCGAGCTGCACGGCAGTCGGGTAACAGCCCGGATTGGCAATGACGCGCGCCTTGCGGATCTGCTCGCGATTGACCTCGGGTAATGCATATACCGCCTCCGCCACCAACTCGGGGCAGGCGTGTTTCATCTTGTACCACTGCTCCCAAACCGCAACATCGCGAATGCGGAAATCCGCTGCGAGGTCGATGATGCGTACGCCGGCATCGACCAGCGCACGCGCTTCCTGCATCGCAACGCCGTTGGGCGTGGCAAAGAACACGACGTCACATTTTTCGAGACCGGCCGTCGCCGGTTCGCTGAATTTCAGATCGACATGGCCGCGCAGATTGGGAAACATCTCGGCCACTGCCATGCCGGCTTCCTTGCGCGACGTGATCGCACGCAGTTCGCTGTGCGGATGCTGCGCCAGCAGTCTCAGCAGTTCGACACCGGTATACCCGGTGCCCCCCACGATGCCTACCTTGATGGTCTTCCCAGTCATGCCTGCCAACTCCTCAACCGGTCAAAACACAATATTCGATCGTCACACTGCAACCACGGTACCGCCAGAGACGACAAAGCCGCCCTGAGGCGGCCTTGTCCGGACTTCGGTTCTTCCAGAACGCGTTAACGCTTGGAGAACTGTTTGCGCCGCCGCGCTTTGCGCAAACCGACTTTTTTGCGCTCCACTTCGCGGGCGTCGCGCGTTACCAGGCCTGCCTTGCGCAGCACCGGCTTCAGCGTTTCGTCGTAATCGATCAGGGCGCGGGTGATGCCATGGCGCACCGCGCCGGCCTGGCCGGACTCGCCGCCACCGGTCACGTTGACGGCGATGTCGAAGCTGTCGAGTTTTTCGATCAGCGCGAGCGGCTGACGCACAACCATGCGGCCGGTTTCACGCGAGAAAAACTCGTCAACCGGCTTGCCGTTGACGACGATAGCGCCCTTGCCGGGCTTCAGGAACACACGGGCCACTGCGCTTTTGCGGCGGCCGGTGCCATAGTTCTTTTGAACTGCTGCCATGGTGTCTTAATCCTAGATTTCGAGGGTCTTGGGCTGCTGCGCGGTGTGCGGATGATCCGTACCGGCATAGGCCTTCATCTTTTTCAGCATCGCGTAGCCCAGGGGTCCCTTGGGCAGCATGCCTTTGACGGCCTTTTCGAGAACGCGCGCCGGATGTTTGGCTTGCATCTTCTCGAAGTTGGTCGTGTACAGGCCGCCGGGATAACCGCTGTGGCGGTTATACAGCTTGTCCTTGGCTTTATTGCCGGTGACACGCAGTTTCTCGACATTGACCACGACGATGAAATCGCCGGTGTCGATGTGGCGCGTGAACTCAGGCTTGTGCTTGCCACGCAGGCGGTGTGCGATTTCAGAGGCGAGACGGCCGAGCACCTTGTCGGATGCATCGACGATGTACCAGTCGCGTTTGACTTCGCTCGGTTTTGCGGAATAGGTCTTCATTGCGGTTCCTGCGCGTTCTTGGCGATTCAGGGAAACCGCGAATTCTATGGGAAATCAAGTGGATGTGTCAAACTGCTGTACTGCAACAAAAAAGCACCGTTGCGGCACGGCCGTGAATAATATTTAATTTATAACATTATGCGCGCATCTACTTTGCTCCGTGTGGC
>CBHTVL010000336.1:0-3368 GCA_966096475.1 uncultured Burkholderiales bacterium | reverse complement strand
CTTCCCATGGCCGCAGCGGGCTGTCCAAGCTGATTATCGGCAGCGAAACCCAGAAAGTCCTGGCCAATACCACGACGCCAGTGCTGGTAATGCGCTGATTCACGACCGATATCTTCCCGGAAACCCCGCCAATACCCGAGATCATCAATGACGATTACCGAACGCATCGACAACATCACCCGCATCCCGGCGGAATTCCTGAAAGCCCAGCCGCCCGCACCCAAAAGCGTAAAAATCGAAATCTCGCCGCGCTGCAACTACCGTTGCGGATTCTGCGCACTGCGTACACGCGAAGTGCAGCCGAAATGGGATATGGATTTCAATCTGTTCAAGCGCGTAACCCGGGAAATGCGCGAAGCCGGTGTCGAGGAAGTGGGCATGTTCTATCTTGGCGAATCGTTCATGAACCCGCGACTGCTGGTTGATTGCATCACATACACCAAGCAGGAACTGGGTTTCCCATACGTTTTTCTGACCTCCAATGCCTCGATGGCCTTTCCGGAAGCGCTGGAAGCTTGCATGAAAGCCGGACTGGATTCGCTCAAATGGTCGGTCAATGCCGCCGATGAGGAGCAGTTCGAAAAAGTCATGGGCGTTGCCGGCCGGCTGTTCCATCGTGCACTCACCAACATCCGCAGCGCCTCGGAAATTCGTGCCGCCGGCGGTTACAAAACGGGCCTTTACGCCTCTTCGATCCGCTACGACGGCGAACAGCAGAAAAAAATGGAAGCCCTGCTGAAAGACAAGGTTCTGCCCTATGTCGACCAGCACTACTGGCTGCCGCTGTATTCGATGGGTGCCTTCGCTACCCAGCGCGAGGAACAACTCGGTTACCGGCCGACTGCGGGCAATCAGGGTCGCCTCGGCGCTCTGCGCGAACCCCTGCCCTGCTGGTCAGCCTTTACCGAAGGCCACGTCACTGCAGAAGGCAATCTCTCCGCCTGCTGTTTCGATGCCACGGCCAACTGGGCCATGGGCGATCTGAACAAAGTGTCTTTCATGGAAGCCTGGAACTCGGACAGTTTCACCAGGCTGCGCGCCGCACACCTAAAACGTGACGTCCGCGGCACCGTTTGCGAGAACTGCATTGCTTACGGCTGAGTCGTCAGACACACGGCCAGCCCTGACCATGTCCGCGGAACTGCCCTGCTGGCAACTCCGCGGCAAAAAACTACTGCCGGTCGTCCAGGGCGGCATGGGGGTCGGCATCTCCGCCCACCGGCTCGCAGGCCATGTCGCCGCACTGGGTGCGCTCGGCACGATTTCCAGCGTTGATCTGCGTCACCACCACCCTGATCTGCTGGCCCAAACGATCGATTGCCATGATCGTGAGACTCTTGATCGCATCAACCTGATTGCGCTGGATCGCGAAATCGGCATGGCGCTCGATATTGCCGCAGGACGCGGCGCGATCGCGGTCAACATCATGAAAGCCGTGGCAGCCCATTCCGCCTATGTCCGGCAATCCTGTGAAAGCGGCGCGCACGCCATCGTCATGGGCGCCGGTTTACCGCTGGATCTTCCCGACCTGACCAAAGATTTTCCGGATATCGCGCTGATCCCGATCCTGTCGGATGCCCGCGGCGTCAGCATCCTGGTGAAAAAGTGGCTGCGCAAAAAGCGTCTGCCAGACGCCATCGTCATCGAACATCCGCGTTATGCCGGCGGTCACCTCGGTGCGACAAAAATCGATGAAATCGCCGATCCGCGTTTCGATTTCGAAAGGGCCTTGAGCGAAATCCTCGGCATGCTCCGCGGCCTTGATCTTGAAAACGAAGGTATTCCATTGATCGCCGGCGGCGGCATCCACACCCACCAGCAGGTTCGTGACCTGCTGGGCATGGGCGCCTCGGCGGTGCAAATCGGCACAGCGTTTGCAGTAACTGAAGAAGGCGATGCCGACATTGCCTTCAAGCGTGTGCTCGCCGAAGCGACACCCGAAGACATCGTCACCTTCATGAGTGTTGCCGGACTCCCGGCACGCGCCGTACGCACGCCGTGGCTGAAAAACTATCTCGGCCGTGAAAAAGCCCTGCAGTCGCATGCCAAGGCCGATCCGCGCCGCTGCGTGCAGGGACTCAACTGTCTGACGATGTGCGGCCTGCGCGACGGCATTGCCGCTGCCGGCCAATTCTGCATCGACACGCGGCTCGCTTATGCGCTGAAAGGCGATGTCAAAAAAGGCCTGTTTTTCCGCGGCTCGGAACCCCTGCCTTTTGGTCCGGCGATACGGCCCGTTGCGGAACTGATGCAATACCTGCTCACCGGGAACACTGCACAGACCGCGTAAAAACCACGGCTACATTCTCAGGCGGCAGCCCAGGGCAATGGATTGCGGGTCAGTGCCACGGCGACAATGTAAAAAAACACCGCCTGTGCCGCGAACCATGCGCTTGCACGTATGGCTTTGCTGCTTCCGAAACGCATTGCGATCATGCCCAGCCCGATGTAAACGACGAGGGCGATTACTTTGGCCGTCAGCCAACCCGCAGCAAACGGGTACTGATGACTCCAGACCGCAAGGCTCAGCGCGCTGGCCAGCAGCAGCGTATCGACGGCATGGGGCAGCGTCCTGATCCAGCGCTTCTGCAATTGCGGCGAGCCCTGAAGCATCCACACGCCGCGCAACACGAACAGCGTGTAGCTGGTGATCACGCAAGCGACATGAATCCCCTTCAGGGCAATGTAATCCATGGTTAGCCCTTCGCCGTAGCCCGGGGCCGGTCAATGCGTCGTATCGTCATCATCCATAAGTATGCGATGCGCAGGCCCTTCCATGTCCTCGAACTGACCGCTGCGCAGCGCCCACCAGAAAATGGCGCCGATCACGAATACCAGCACGAGGGAGAGGGGGATCAGCAGGTAGAGAATATCCATGGCCCGGCCATCTTAATCGCAGCGCGGCACTGAACACCAGATTTCTTCAGCGCGGAACCGCGTCGCGTGATTGATGATGCTCAGGCCGCGGTTTTAACGCGACGCGCAAGGCGCAGTGCATTCATCACCACCACCAGCGAACTGGATGACATGCCGATGGCCGCAACCAGCGGCGTCACCAATCCGGCCATCGCGAGCGGCAATGCGATAGCGTTGTAGAGCACTGCCCATGCGAGATTTTGGCGGATCACGCGCAAAGCCTGCCGCGATGCACGATCGCATCCAGACGGTCGGCCATCAGGATGATGTCCGCACTGATCTGCGCCAGCGGCGTACCGCCGCCCGGGGCAATCGAAACCTGCGCCTGCGCCAGCACCGGCGCATCGTTGACGCCGTCACCCACCATTGCCACGATGGCACCTCGCGACTGCAGTACACGGACATAAGCCAGATTGTCGCATGGCGTCGCCCCGCCCCGGAATTCGGCACTA
>CBHTVL010000335.1:0-3369 GCA_966096475.1 uncultured Burkholderiales bacterium | reverse complement strand
CCCCCCGCCCCTCACCACACACCCCCCTCCCCCGCGCGACACCTCTGTGGCTCTGCCCCCGCCCGCCCGCGCGCCCGCCCCGTCCACTTCGAATTCGGCAGTGATGTCGGCACGGGCCGCGCCCTGACGAATGGCGATCGGGTCCGCACGTTCACCCAACGCGAGCGCGAGCGCATCAATCAATATGGATTTGCCGGCACCGGTCTCGCCGGTGAGCACCGTGAAGCCGGAACCGAACTCGAGTTCCAGACGCTCGACGATGACAAAATCAGTGATGGTCAGACGACGCAGCATGGATTGGTCCGGAGCCGCAGCGGTCAGTCGCGGTTCCAGTGCAGCTTCTCACGCAGCATCGCGTAATAGCTGTGGCCGACGGGGTGCAGCAGCTTGATCTGGTGCGGGTAACGGCGCACGACGACGCGGTCACCTTCGCGCAGATCGAAATGCGAATGGCTGTCGAAATGCGCGCGCGGATCGTCGGCGCTACGGACAACAATTTCAACCACGCTGTTGGCGCTGATCACGATAGGGCGGTTGGACAGGGTATGCGGCGATACCGGTACCAGCGACATCACCGACAGCGACGGGTGCACGATCGGGCCGCCGGAAGACAAGGCATAAGCCGTTGAACCGGTCGGCGTCGCGACAATCAGGCCGTCGGAACGCTGGTTGTAGATGAACTGGCCGTCGATGCGCACCTCGATGTCGACCAGCCCGCCCTTGAATCCCTTGGCGACCACGACATCGTTGAAGGCCAGCACCTCAAACACGCGTTCCTGCCCGCCGTTGTTGCCGCTCCACACTTCGGATTCGAACAGCATGCGCTCTTCGGTGACGAACTGGCCGTCAAGAATCGCCGTGATCGTCTCGAACATCGTGTCGAGCGATATATCAGTCAAAAAACCGAGCCGCCCCTGGTTGATGCCGACCAGCGCGACATCATAGGGCGCGAAAGTGCGCGCGATATTGAGCATCGTGCCGTCGCCGCCGATGACAATCGCCAGATCGGCCTCCCGCCCCAGATCTTCCAGCAACAGCACTTCATAAGGACAGTTCTGGATATGCGCCGCCGTCAGGCGGTCGAGCAGCACCTTGACGCCGCGGGTTTCCAGAAAGCGGGCGAGACGCATCACCGGCTCGGCAACCTCCGGAGTCTTGTATTTGCCGATCAGCGCAACAGTGGGGAATGCAACAGACATGACCGCATTAAACCACAATTCCCTCGCAGCCGGCAGCGCGCAAATCCAATTAAAACAATGCATTGGCGCTCACCCCCGATGAGTGCTGGCTGAATGAACTTTTTGTGTAAAATGAATTTATGGCTCAAGAATTTCATGCGCTGAACGAACGCGCGCAACTGCTGCTGAAAACCCTGGTGGAGCGTTACATCGCCGACGGCCAGCCGGTCGGTTCGCGCGCACTGTCCAAATATTCGGGTCTTGATCTGTCTCCGGCGAGCATCCGCAACGTGATGGCCGATCTGGAGGACATGGGATTCATCGCCAGTCCGCACACCTCTGCCGGCCGCATCCCGACGCCGCGCGGCTACCGCTTTTTTGTTGACACCCTGCTCACCGTCAAACCGCTGGACCGGATCGAGATCAACCAGCTTGAGGGCCAGCTGCAGGTCAACAACACGCAGAAGCTGGTGGCATCGGCTTCGCATGTGCTGTCCGATCTGACGCGTTTTGCCGGCGTCGTCGTCACGCCCCGCCGCAGCAGCGGCTTCCGCCACATCGAATTCCTCAAGCTGGCGGAAAAACGCATCCTGCTGATCCTGGTCACCGCCGAAGGCGACGTGCAGAACCGCATCATCCAGACCGACAAGACCTACACGCCGTCGGAGCTGGTGGAAGCCGGGAACATCCTCAACCAGAACTACGCCGGCTGCAGCTTTGATGAAATCCGCCGCCGCGTGCATGCCGAACTGAAACAGGTGCAGGAGCATATGTCGCAGCTGATGGCTGCCGCCCTCGCCGCCGGCGACCAGGCCGTCAGTGAATCCGCCGAAGACGTGGTGATCTCGGGCGAGGTCAACCTGCTCGGCATCGACGATCTGTCATCGAACATGACCAAGCTGCGCGACCTGTTCAACCTGTTCGAACACCGCTCCACACTGCTGCAACTGCTTGACCACTCGAGCCGTGCCCAGGGCGTGCAGATTTTCATCGGCGGCGAAGCCGGCCTGCAGCCGCTGGATGAATGCAGCGTCGTCACCGCACCCTACGAAGTCGACGGCAAGATTGTCGGCACCGTCGGCGTCATCGGCCCGACGCGGATGGCCTACGAACGGGTGATTCCCATCGTTGATATCACCGCAAAACTGCTCAGCAGCGCACTGACCCAGCGCTGAGCGGCGCGGCCGGCCCGTTTAAGCCCGTTTAATTCCCTCCTTTCCGTTTTCACTGATTCGCAAAGTCATCATCATGGGTTTCCCCAAAGAACCGCCCTACGCGCACGGAACCGCGCCGAAAATCGGCGTGCTGATCGTCAACCTCGGCTCGCCGGAAGCGGCAACCCCCTCCGCGGTGCGCACCTATCTGCGTGAATTCCTGTCCGACCCCTATGTCGTCGAAATTCCGCGGCCGGTGTGGTGGCTGATCCTCAATCTGTTCGTACTGACGACGCGCCCCAAGGCTTCAGCAGAACGTTACGCGCAGGTTTGGACCAAGGACGGCTCGCCGCTGAAGGTGCATACCGAACGCCAGGCGACGATGCTGCGCGGCTATCTCGGTGAACGTCTGAAGCAGCCGCATGCCGTTGATTACGCGATGCGCTACGGCAATCCGTCGATCCGCTCGAAACTGGAATCACTGAAAACCCAGGGCTGCGATCGCATCCTGCTGCTGCCGCTGTATCCGCAATATTCGGCCAGCACCACGGCGACGGTTTTCCAGGAAGCCTTCGCCGCCATCGGCGCGATGCGCAACCAGCCGGCGCTGCGCACCGTCAAACATTTCCACGATGACGAGGGATACATCAAGGCCTCGGCCCAGGCGATCCAGGACTACTGGTTCAAACACGGCCGCGGCGATCATCTGGTGCTGAGCTTCCACGGCGTGCCGCGGCGCACCCTGGACCTCGGCGACCCCTATCACTGCGAATGCCTGAAAACCGGCCGGCTGATCGCCGAACAGATCGGTCTCAAGCCCGATTTTTATTCCGTCACCTTTCAGTCCCGCTTCGGTCGTGCCGAATGGCTGAAGCCATACACCTCGGAAGTCATCAAAGGCCTGGCCAAAAAGAAAGTGGGCCGCGTCGACGTCGCCTGTCCGGGTTTTGTCAGCGACTGCCTGGAAACGCTGGAAGAAATCGCTATTGAAGCCAAAGGCGACTTCCTCACCAACGGCGGCAGGGAACTGCACTACA
>CBHTVL010000334.1:0-3371 GCA_966096475.1 uncultured Burkholderiales bacterium | reverse complement strand
GCTGCCGGCGCCCTGCTTGCGGCGACACTGAAATTCGAGGGCACGCTGATCCTGCAGCTGCACGGCAGCGGCCCGGTGAAACTGATCGTCGTCGAATGCAGCTCCGGCCATGCGATGCGCGCGACCGCGAAATGGGACGGCGACATCCCCGAAGGCAATCTTCGCGCACTGCTCGGCAGCGGACGTTTCGCGATCAGCCTGGTGCCGGAATCGGGACAGCAGAGTTACCAGGGCGTCGTCGACCTCAATGCCGACAGCATCGCCGCCGCGCTGGAACATTACATGGCGACTTCGGAACAGATTGCCACACGGATCTGGCTCGCCTGCGATGATCAGCGCAGCGCAGGACTGCTGCTGCAGAAACTGCCTGAACGTGAATCCGCCGACGAAGATGCCTGGCCGCGCGCAGAACATCTGGCTTCGACGATAAAACCAGGAGAACTGCTCGGCCTCGAACCGCAGCAAGTACTGCACCGCCTGTTTCACGAAGAAGACCTGCGCGTATTCGAACCGCGACCGGTTTTTTTCCGCTGCTCCTGCTCGCGCGACCGCGTCGTCGGCATGTTGCGCATGCTCGGCCGCGATGAAGTACGCAGCGTGATCGCCGAACGCGGCGAAGTCGAAGTGCACTGCGAATTCTGTAACCGCCGGTATGCCTTTGATGCCGTCGACAGCGAAGCCATTTTCGCTGCGGACATTGCCGCAGCAGCCGCCCGCACCCGGCATTAACCGCGTTTGCTGCGCGGCAACAGCCGGCGTAAACTCTGATTTGTTCTGCAGCCCCGCCCGGGGCTCCAATAATATTGTTTAAAATCAATTAATTACGGAGATCTCCATGAATAACGGACGCGAAGTTGTCGTTCTGAGCGGCGTGCGCACTGCAATTGGTGATTACGGCGGCGCGCTTAAGGACATCGCCCCGACTGAACTCGCAGGCCAGGTGGTCAAGGAAGCGGTCAGCCGCGCCAAGATCGACCCCAAACTGATCGGCCAGCTCGTCTTCGGCAACGTGATCCACGGCGAAGCCAAAGACATGTATTTCTCGCGTGTCGCCTGCATCAAGGGCGGCCTGCCGCAGGACACCACGGCACTGACCGTCAACCGCCTCTGCGGCAGCGGCATGCAGGCCATCGTCTCCGCCTCACAAAGCATTCTGCTCGGTGACTGCGACGCAGCCATCGGCGGCGGCGCCGAATCGATGAGCCGCGGCGGCTACCTGATGCCGACCCTGCGCTGGGGACAGCGCATGAACGACGGCGGATTCATCGACATGATGGTCGGCGCGCTGACCGACCCCTTCGACACCGTACACATGGGCATCACCGCGGAAAACATCGCCGCGCAATGGAAAATCTCGCGCGAGCAGCAGGATGCCTTTGCCGTCGAAAGCCACCGCCGTGCGATGAACGCAATCGAAAAGGGTTACTTCAAGGACCAGATCCTGCCGATCGAACTGAAAACCCGCAAAGGCACCACGCTTTTCGATACCGATGAACATCCACGCTCAGACATCAGCATGGAAAGCCTCGCCAAGCTGCGCGCGGTGTTCAAGAAGGAAGGCGGCTCGGTCACCGCGGGCAATGCCTCCGGCATCAACGACGGCGCCGCTGCCGTGGTGCTGATGGAAAAAGAAGCCGCGAAAAAAGCCGGCCTCAAACCGATGGCGCGTCTGGTGTCGTACGGCCTCGCCGGCGTTGATCCGAAAATCATGGGTATCGGTCCGGTCCCGGCCGTGCAGAACGCACTGAAACGCGCCGGCCTTAAAGTCGAGGACATGGACGTGATTGAATCCAACGAAGCGTTCGCGGTTCAGGCGCTCGCCGTTTCCTGCGATCTCAAATTCGATCCGAAAAAAACCAATCCCAACGGCGGCGCGGTGGGCCTCGGTCATCCGATCGGCGCCACCGGCGCTCTGCTCACCGTCAAAGCACTGTATGAACTGCAACGCGCCGGCGGCCGTTACGCATTAGTGACGATGTGCATCGGCGGTGGCCAGGGTATCGCGGCCGTGTTCGAGCGCATGTAATCCGGCTCAAATCCCTGCCTCAAGACGCCGCGCCCTGCGCGGCGTTTTTTTGATCTGCCGCAAATTCACATCTGCCTGAGATAAGATGTTGCGGCAGGGACGGTAAAATGCGTAAAAGCCGCCAATAAAAAAACTCATGACTGAAGTCGACATCCAGCACCTGCTTGGCCCCGAAGCCCGGGAAATCTTCATGCAATTCCCCTTGCCGCTGGCACTGGTTCATGAGTCCGGCTGGAACCGGTTCAATACCCGCTTCTCGCACTACTTCGATCATCAATGCATCGCTTCGCCGCAGCTGCGCACACTGCTCAGCACGCCGGGACTGGGCTGGCAGCCGGTAAGCCTGCTCTCGCGCGAAGGCCGGGCAGCCGATCTCTACGCCCAGGCCATGCCGGTGCCACAGGGCAAAATCCTGGTGTTCGGCGAATCCGAGCAGGTCATGCACGATGTCGAACTCAATCAACTGCGCAAGCGCGTTGCCGATCTTGAAAAAGTCAGCGCCACCGACTATCTCACCGGCGCCTGGAACCGCGCGCATCTGGTCCGCGTCGTCTCATCGGAAATGGCACGCAGTATCCGTTTCCGCCAGCCGCTATCGGCACTGCTGCTCGACATCGATCACTTCAAGGACGTCAACGACACCTTCGGCCACCAGGCCGGCGACACCGTGCTGCGCGAAGTGGTTGCACTGATCCAGAAAAAAATCCGTTCCGCCGACCTCCTGTTTCGCTGGGGCGGCGAAGAATTTGTCGTACTCGCGGTGTCCACCGGCTACCGTGATGCCGAAACCCTGGCCGAACACCTGCGCGCACGTGTCGCCGGCCACCGCTTCACCGGTGTCGGTCCGCTGACCGTCAGCATCGGCGTGACCGAGCGCAGCGGTGATGAAACCGCCGATGCCTGGTTTAAACGGCTTGACGCCGCATTGTTCACGGCCAAAAACGGCGGGCGCAACCGCATTGTTGCCGACCGCATCGGTGACTCCGACAAATGGGCCGCAGAAGGCGGCCTCGCCGCGCTGCGCCTGGTCTGGCGCGACAGTTTCGCCTGCGGTGAAACCAGCATCGATGCCGAACATGAAGAATTGTTCAATCTGGCCAACAACCTTATCCAGAGCGCGCTGCCCGGCACCGAACAGAATATGGCGGCCATCGATACGGCACTGGTCGCACTGATCAGGCACCTTGAAGCGCACTTCAAGCATGAAGAAGCGATACTTGCCGAACGCGGTTACGCCCGGCTCGAAGAACACCGCAACGCCCACAACCGGCTGCTGCGCAAAACCGGCGAACTGCCGAAGTCGTGATCCGGGCCCAGTGTCTCCGGACAGGTCTCGGATCTGGTC
>CBHTVL010000333.1:0-3371 GCA_966096475.1 uncultured Burkholderiales bacterium | reverse complement strand
GTGGCATCCAGTGAAAAACTGCAGCCCCGGTTCTGCCAGTTGACGCCGCTGCCCGGCAACACGATGCCGGAGCCGAACTCGTGATAAATGCTCTGAATGAACGACACCGCGCGCCCTGCGTCATCGATCACCCCCATCCAGATCGTGTCACCGGCCTGCGTCTTGCCGCCCCAAGGCTCTGCACGACGACGGTCAATGCACCGCGCCAGTGCATGCACATGTTCCGGCTTGAGCAGGTCCTGCGCCGCGACCTTCATATAACGCGGATCGGTGACGTAGCGGTCACGCACGCGGAAGGCCTGCTTGGTCGCCTCGACACAAAGATGCACATAGTCAGCGCTGCCCTGCGGCACCGCTGCAATATCCAGCGCATCAAGAATGCCGACGATCAGCAGCGAAATCACCCCTTGTGTCGGCGGCGTCATGTTGTGCACAGTGCCCGCCGAATGCTGCAGTGTCAGCGGATCCACCAGCTGTGCACGATGCGCTGCCAGATCGCGTGCGCTTACCGGACTGTCGATGCGCGCCAGGTCTTCGGCCAGTGATTGCGCGAGTTCACCGCGATAAAAATCCGCCGTGCCGGCCCTTGCAATCCGCTCCAGCGTATCCGCGAGCCGGCGCTGGTAAAAACGGCTGCCGGTCTCAGGCGCTGCACCATTGATCAGAAAGGTTTCAGCGAAACCCGGTTGGGTTCGCAATTCGTCCAGCTTGGCGGCAGTCAGCGAAGACTGGCTCAGCGTGACCGGAATACCGTGCCTGGCGTAATGAACCGCATCCTCCAGCAGACGGCTCAGCGGCAAGCGCCCACCCAGGGCTTTGCGCGATAACTCATACGCTGCACCCCAACCGGAAATCGTGCCCGCCACGGTGTTGGCGGCCACGCCACCTCGATGCGGAATACTGCTGCGGTGACCCCGCTCGGCATACCAGTCACGCGAAGCCCGCCCCGCGGCTGCGCCACAGGCATCAATGGCACCAGGCGCCTCGCCCGGCACGTGCAGCAGCCAGAAGCCGTCGCCACCGATGGAATTCATATGCGGATAAACGACAGCAATCGTCGCCGCTGCCGCAATCATCGCATCAATGGCATTACCGCCTTCGCGCAGCACCGCCAGAGCCGACTGTGAGGCCAGCGCATGCGGGGCTACGGCCATGCCACGGGTACCGCGCTGCGTATTGATCATCAGGACTCTCCAGTCTTCAAAAAATGCTTATTTACCGCAAGAAATGATGCAAACCTCATGCCAGAAGTCTACCGCAGACCATCATTCCGGCCACGAACCTTGATAGACTGTCTCCGCCCGAAGTCACCCCCGTCACATCGACATTCCGCAACATGAACGCATTGCTCCGCATCTCGGTTCTGATTGACGTATTGAACGAAAAAACCGGCCGCATCGCCTGCTGGCTGGTACTCATCGCCTGTGTGATCAGTGCCGGCAACGCCATGATGCGCTACGGTTTCAACATCAGCTCCAACGCGTGGCTCGAAATCCAGTGGTACCTGTTCGGCGGCATCGTCATGCTTGGTGCAGCAAACACGCTCAAGACCAATCAACACGTGCGTGTTGATGTCCTCTACAGCCATTACAGCGACAGGACACGCCTGTGGATTGATCTTCTCGGCGGACTGCTGTTTCTTCTGCCGATGGCGGTAATGATCGGCTGGCTGTCCTGGCCAATGTTCATGAATGCCTACTCCATCAATGAAGTTTCAGGCAACGCGGGGGGACTTTTACGCTGGCCGGTCAAGCTGCTGGTGCCGCTCGGTTTCCTGCTGCTGATCCTCCAGGGTATTTCCGAAATCATCAAGCGTGCGGCAGCCCTTGCCGGCTATGCCGGCATTGATGTCCACTACGAAAGACCGCTGCAGTGATTGACCGCGAACTGATGGCCCCGCTGATGTTCGGCGGCCTGATCGCATTCATGCTGATCGGCTATCCGGTTGCGTTCTCGCTGGGAGCCGTCGGACTGCTGTTCGGCATCATTGGTGTCGAACTCGGCTACTTCCAGTGGACGCTGATGCAAGCGCTGCCGGAACGGGTTTTCGGCATTCTCGCCAACGATCTGCTGCTGTCGATCCCGTTCTTCACCTTCATGGGTGCCGTACTGGAGCGCTGCGGCCTCGCCGAGGATTTGCTCGAAGGCACCGGGCAGCTGTTCGGTCCGGTAAGGGGGGGCCTGGCATACGCAGTAATTTTTGTCGGCGCACTGCTCGGCGCGATTACGGGAACGGTCGCTGCCTCGGTAATCGCCATGGGCATGATCTCGCTGCCGGTCATGATCCGCTACGGCTACAACATGCGCATGGCTACCGGTGTGATTGCAGCATCCGGCACGATCACCCAGTTGATCCCGCCCTCCCTGGTATTGATCGTGCTGGCAGACCAGCTCGGCCGGTCGGTGGGTGACATGTACGCCGGCGCCATCGGCCCCTCCATCATGCAGGTGCTGTTGTTCTGCCTGTTCGTGTTCCTGGTATCAAGATTCCGGCCCGATGCGATGCCGCCGCTGCCCGCATCGGCGCGTACATTGCAAGGTTGGCCGCTGGTACGCCGCGTATTGCGCGGCATGGTTCCGTCACTGGTATTGATGTTCCTGGTGCTTGGCACCATCCTGATGGGCGTTGCCACACCGACCGAGGGCGGCGCGATGGGGGCAATCGGCGCCATTGGCCTCGCTGCGCTGCACCGACGGCTGACCTGGGACCTGCTGTGGCAGGGCATGAACTCAACCATGCGCATCACTGCGATGGTAATTTTCATCCTCATCGGCTCCACCGTGTTCGGCCTGGTGTTCCGCGGCATGGATGGCGATCTGTGGATCGAACATCACCTGATGTCCCTGCCCGGCGGCGTGACCGGTTTCCTGATTGCGGTCAACCTGTTCATTTTCGTGCTCGCGTTTTTTCTCGATTTTTTCGAGATCGCATTCATCGTCATCCCGCTGCTGGCACCTGTGGCTGCCAAACTGGGAATCGACCTGATCTGGTTCGGCGTTCTCCTTGGCGCCAACATGCAGACCTCCTTCATGCATCCGCCCTTCGGTTTCGCGCTGTTCTACCTGCGCGGCGTTGCCCCCAAGGAAGTCAAAAGCTCTGACATCTACTGGGGCGCCGTGCCCTGGGTTGTCATGCAATTACTGCTCGTCGGTATCCTGATTTTCTGGCCCGGCCTGGTCACCGGTTTCATCGACAAACCGGCAGTCATCGATCCGGCAAAAGTCGAGATGCAACTGCGCTCCGAGGACATCGCGCCCTCCAGCCCCGAACCGCCGGCAGCATCCGGCAACAACCGGGACGATGGTGCAGCGGTCATCGAACGCATGCTTCGGGAACACAAATAAAAAAGCCCCGCGAATGCGGGGCTTTT
>CBHTVL010000332.1:0-3400 GCA_966096475.1 uncultured Burkholderiales bacterium | reverse complement strand
CCATCGCCTGGCTGGTGGCGGTGTTGCCGCTCGCGCTGCTGACGCTTCTCGCTTACGCCCTGTTCAGCTACGTCAACGTGTTGCTGGCGCTCGCCTGGAGCATCGGCGTGTTGTACGTGGCGATGGGATTCCGCCGTTTCAGCCATTGCTTCACCGACATCGCGCAGGCTCTGCGCGAACAGAACGTCAACAGCGCGCGTGATGTGCTCGGCCGCTGGCGCGGTGTACCTGCCGACGAACTCAATGCCGCGGAAATCGCACGCGTGTCGATCGAACTCGGCTTGCTGCAGGCACACCGTTATGTGCTCGGACCGATTTTCTGGTTTGTCGTGATGGGTCCCGTCGGCCCGGTGGTGTATCGCGCCGCCGATCTGCTGGCCGAACGTTGGGGCAAACAGATGGAACCGGAGAAACGGATTTTTGCGCTGTTCGCCGAACGCGCTTTTTTCTGGATCGACTGGCTGCCGGCGCGGGTGACTGCGGCGAGTTTTGCCATCGCCGGTAATTTTGAAGATGCCGCTTACTGCTGGCGCACCCAGGCCGCTGCCTGGAACCGCAATGCCGAGGGTGTGGTGCTGGCCAGCGGCGCCGGCGCGCTGGGCATCAAGCTGGGCGGCGCGCTGCGTGAAGACGGCATGCTCAATCAGCGGCCTGAGCTGGGTATCGGTGAAGACGTCGAAGTCGAAGACCTGCGCGGTGTGGTCGGTCTGATCTGGCGCGCGCTGGTGTTGTGGCTGATCCTGCTGTTCATCGTATCCGTCGCCAAGGCGATCGGCTGAGCGCCGTTCGGCGCTCTGACACGGATTTATTTCCCGGGCATCAAGCCCAGTCCGGCCGTTTTAATCGAATGTTTTCTTCTGCCAGCCGGCGGTAAGACGCGAGCCGTCGTGCGCTGACAGTGCCCGCGGCTTCAGCGGCGACGAGGGCGCAGCCGGGTTCGGCGAGATGCCGGCAATCACGGAAACGGCACTGCCCCAACAGCGGACGGAATTCGATGAAGGCCCCCGCCAGATCTTCGAAGCCGAGGTGATGCACACCGAAGGCCTGCACGCCCGGGGTATCAATCAGTTCGCTGCGCGCATCGAGGTGATAAAGCCGGGCGTGAGTGGTGGTGTGTTTGCCGGTGCCCAGTGACGTCGAGACTTCGCGCGTCTGCGCGACGGCCTCCGGCAGCAACTGGTTGAGGATGGTCGACTTACCCATGCCCGATTCACCGACCAGCACGCTGCGTTTGCCGTCGAGCAGCGGGCGCAACGGATCGATGTTGTCGCGCGCCACCAGTTTCAGCAGCGGATAACCCAGCGCGGCAAACGGCGCGAGCACGCCTTCGGACACCGCAGCTTCCGGCAGTTCCGCCTTGTTGAGCACGATCAGCACGTCGATGTTCGCGTGTCCGGCCGCGGCTAGGCAGCAGTCGAGCACATTGAGGTCGAAGGACGGCACCGGCGCGACTACCACCACGACCTGGGTGACGTTGGCGGCGATCAGTTTCTGTTTCCACTGATCCGAGCGGTAGAGCAGGCTTTTGCGCGGGGCGCAGTCGTTGATCGCGCCCGGGGTGTCGTTCTGCACGGCGACCGCGAACTCGTCGCCGCAGGCGAAAACATTTCGCTTGCCGCGGGTCACGCAGACGCGCATTCAACAAGAAAGCGGCGGCCGTAGGCGGCCGTTACCAGCCCGCGGATGATGTGCTCAGAGCTCAAGCAGGGCGTCGATCTTGGCGGCGCAGATGAAGTCGTTCTCGGACAGGCCGTTGATCGCGTGGGTGATGTAGTCGACGCGGCATTGCTTGTAGCCGACGGCGAGATCGGGGTGATGGTCTTCGCGGTGCGAGATCCACGCCGTCGCGTTCACGAAAGCCATGGTCTCGTGGTAATTGCGGAACTCATAGGTCTTGCTGAGTTTGCCGTCGACCAGTGCCCAGCCCTTGAGCCCTTTGAGCAGACTGGCCGCTTCGGCTGCGGTCAGCGGCGAAACGCCGCCTTCGCAGGGCACGCACTTTTTTTGCGCCAGCGTGCTCATGACAGTCAGCGTGCCCCGGCCTGCTGCAGCCGCGCGATACGCAGCGTGGCCGGCGGGTGGGAGTCGTAGAAGGCCGAGTGCAGCGGGTCCGGCGTCAGTGTCGACGCGTTGTCCTTGTAGAGTTTGACCAGCGCGGCGATCAGGTCGGATGCGGGCGTGTATTGCGCCGCGAAGGCGTCGGCTTCGAATTCGTGTTTGCGGGAATACATTGCGCTGAAGGGCTGGAACAGGAAGGTGAATACCGGCACCACGATGGAGAACAGCAACAGCGCCATCGCGGTGGACGGTGTCTCGACGCCGAGGCCGGCATAGAACCACGGCGCATGCAGCACGACGCCGAGCAGCCACAAAAAGCCGAGGCTGGCGGTGAAGATCCAGGCGATGCGTTTCACCACATGCTTCAGCTTGAAGTGGCCGAGTTCATGCGCGAGCACGGCTTCGACTTCCTGCGGTTCGAGTCGCGACAGCAGGGTGTCGAAAAACACGATGCGCTTGGTTTTGCCGAAACCGGTGAAATAGGCGTTGCCGTGGCTGGAGCGGCGCGAGCCGTCCATCACCATCAGGCCCTTGACCTTGAAGCCGCAACGGTCGAGCAGGCGTTCGACACGTTCCTTCATCGCGTCATCCGTCAGCGGCGAGAACTTGTTGAACAGCGGCGCGATCCATGTCGGATATACCGCGAGCATGACGATGTTGAAGGCCATCCAGGTCAACCAGGCATAGAGCCACCACAGTTCGCCCATGCGCTCCATCAGCCACAGCACGGTCGCCGCCAGCGGCAGGCCCAGCGCGGCGCCGAGCACAAGCCCCTTCAGCAGGTCGATCCAGAACAGTTTCGGCGTGATCTTGTTGAATCCGAATTTTTCTTCGATGACAAAGGTGCGGTAGAGGCTGAAGGGGATGTCGATCACAGTGCTGACCAGCGCGAAGGCTGCGAGCAGCGTCAGGCTGCGCAGCATGCCGGGCTCAAACCAGCCGGCGGTCAGTTCATGCAAGGCCTGCAGGCCGCCGCCGAAGGTGAAGGCCAGTGCGATGGCGGCTTCAACCACCACGCTGAGCATCGCGAAACGGGTTTTGGCGCAGGTGTAATCGGCCGCGCGCTGGTGTGCGTCGAGCGTGATGACCGAGGCGAACTGTGCGGGCACCGCGCCGCGGTTGGCGGCGACATGGGCGGCGTGGCGGGCGGCCAGCCACAGCCGCAGGATCACGGTCAGCAGCAGGGCGGCGAGGAAGATCAGGCCAAAAGTATGCATATGGGGTATTTAAGGGGTCCGGGCTTATGACACAATACGCGTCTGAAAATTCCCGCAGAATCTTCCCGCAGAATCACGCTGAAAAGACGCAAATCATTATGGCACAGGATCCCAACGCGCTCATC
>CBHTVL010000331.1:0-3425 GCA_966096475.1 uncultured Burkholderiales bacterium | reverse complement strand
GCACGGTTGCCCGTTCGGCATTGCTGCAGCTTTTCGGATCGACCAAACAGCGCAGTTTTTTTGCCGAAAGCGGATTGCTGCCCGGCACCGGTTTTTTCACCGAGCTGTGGCGCAAGTTCACCGTACGTTTGCTGCCCGAGGTCAAAGATCCGGACAGCCTTCGCGGTGCAGTCACGCTGGTTTTCCATGACCGTAATGACTACCGCTGGCTCGAACAGTTACCCGAAGAGCATGCCCTGGAATTCTGGCAACTGCTCGACATGCGTCAGGTGCGTAACGATCCGGCGATGCTGCAAATGCTCGCAGAGATCATGGATGCCGTGCAAAGCGTGTCCTACCGGATCACCGCAACCGGTCTCGATGCTGAACTCGCCCACGCCTGGCCACAGATCGAAAAAGGCGAATCGCCCTTCATCGCGCAAAACGTTGAGCTGCAGGCCCTGATCAAGGCTTACCAGCACAGCCTCTCCGCCCCCCAAGCACCGGTAGTCGATGAAAAACACCTCCTGGTGCTGATTGATCAATGCCGTGAGACGGTGAAGAAAGTACAGAACGCCGCGCTGACGGCGGGCACCAGCCTGCGC
This sequence comes from uncultured Burkholderiales bacterium, assembly GCA_966096475.1. Lineage (GTDB taxonomy): Bacteria > Pseudomonadota > Gammaproteobacteria > Burkholderiales > SG8-41. The sequence goes on along the minus strand of CBHTVL010000331.1, from coordinate 2,841 downwards.
CTGAATTTCATGCTGGTGCGTCTGACCCAGCACCTGGACCGCCTCGACACGCTGATCCAGTTAATCGCCGCCCGTTACCATGACCAGCCGGGCGAAGCCCTGATGCGTTCCTGGGCGGTATTGATCCGCTCGGCAATCTGCGGCGAAATCAGCCGCAGCAGCATCCGTCGCCACTTTTCCGACCTGTTCGGACTGCTGGCCGTACGCGTCACCAAAAACGCAAGCCGCACCGGTGATCACTACATCACCACTGACCGTCGCGGCTATTTCGGCATGTGGGGCTCGGCCATGGGCGCCGGCGTGATCGTCGGATTCATGGCGCTGATCAAGATTCTGACGGCCAAGCTGCATCTGCCGCCCTTGATTGAAGGTCTGGCTTTCAGCCTGAACTACGCGCTGGGTTTTATCGTCGTACACATGCTGCACTTCACCATCGCGACCAAACAGCCGGCAATGACTGCAGCGGCCATTGCGGAAACGGTCAGCGAAGCCGGCGGACGGCTGCGCGAGGTCGAACGTCTCGGACAATTGGTGATTGATGTGATGCGCAGCCAGTTCGCCGCCATCTGCGGCAATGTGCTGGTCGCGTTCCCGGTCGCCCTCGGCATCGCCTTATGGCTGGCACACGCCGACCTCAATCCGGTACCCCCGGAAAAAGCCGCCGCCCTCCTCAAAGATCTCAGCCCCCTGCACAGTCTGGCACTGCTCCATGCCGCCGTCGCCGGCGTCTGGCTGTTTTTCTCGGGACTGATCTCCGGCTATTTTGACAACAAAGCCGCTTACGACCGCATCGGACCGCGTGTGGCCGGCCTGGCCTGGCTGCGGCAACTGGCAGGTGAACAACGCGCGGAATCGATCGGCAGCTATATCGACCGCAATCTCGGCGGTCTGGCAGGCAATTTTTTCTTCGGCTTCATGCTGGGCATGACCGGCATCTTCGGTCAGCTGCTGGGTCTGCCGCTGGATATCCGCCATATCACCTTCTCAACGGCAAATCTGGCCTACGGCGCCGTCGGCCTTGATTTCGCCATGAGTGCCGGTCTGTGGCTGCATTGCATACTGGGCATCGCACTGATCGGCATCATCAACCTGACCGTCAGTTTTGCGCTGGCGCTGTGGACGGCCTTACGCGCGCACGGCGTTCGCATCTCACATGCCGGCGCACTACTGCGCTATGTCGGCAAACAATTCATCTCGTCGCCCATTCAGTTTTTCTACCCCCCCGAAAAACAAGCCGGCGGCGGACGCTGAACACCTCTCTCTTACCCACAATTAGTGTGAGTTTTCCTGGCAAGTACGCCAGAATGGCATCCATCCGGGCATCCTTCAGCCGCAGCATTTCCGGCAAAAACCTTAATATAATCAGAATATTAAATATCATGCGCCACAGCAAACCTGTCTCCCGCCACATCTTCCTGATCAGCGTTTTATTGTCTGTGAGCCTTGCCGGTTGCGGCGGCGACAAGCCGGCAGCGCAGGTTATCCCGCCCTCGGAAGTCAAATTCATCATTGCTGAAACCACAACGGTGCCGGTAATGCGGGAATACGTCGGCAACGTCGTCGCCTATCGCTCCGTACAGGTACGCGCGCGCGTGGAAGGCGTGCTGACCAAGCGCCATTACACGGAAGGCACCAACGTCAAAGAAGGCCAACTGCTCTACTCGATCGACCCTGACAATTACGAAGCCGCGCAACGCGATGCCCAGGCTGCACTGGCCCAGGCCGAAGCCAATCTGGCGAACGCCAAAGCCCGTGAAGCCCGGTATGCCCCGCTCGCCAAGGAAGATGCGATCAGCAAGCAGGATTACGTAGATTCCGTAACCCAGCTGCGTCAGGCGGAATCCGCCGTGCAATCCGGAAAAGCGCAACTGGATCGCGCCAAGCTCAATCTGGGTTATACGCAAATCCGTGCCGCTGAAACCGGCCGCATCGGTTTTTCACAGGTACCGGAAGGCGCGCTGGTCGGCAAAGGCGAACCCACCCTGCTCGCCACCATCGAAAAACTCGATCCGATCTACGTCACGTTCACCATGCCGGACCGCGATGCGCTGGTACTGCAACGGGCATTCCGCAGCGGCGCCATCAAGGAACAGGGCGGCGAAAACGTGCGCATGATCCTGCCCGACGGCAGCGAGTTCAGCCAGGCCGGTCGTATTGACGTTGCCGATGCGCAGATCAACCGTGAAACCGGCACCATCACACTGCGCGCGGTGCTGCCGACCCGCGGTTATCCCAATCTGCTGCCGGGCATGTTCGTACATGTCCGCATGACCGCCGGACAGCGCCCCGGCGCCATCGTGGTGCCGCAGCGCGCCGTCATGAAAACCCCGGCGGGACATGCCGTGTTTGTCGTCACCGAAGACAACAAAGCCGAGCGCCGTGATCTGGTGGTGGGTGAATGGGTCAATGACGGCTGGATCATCGAAAAAGGCCTGGCCCCCGGTGACAAGGTGATTGTCGACGGCATCCAGAAAGCGCAGCCTGGCGGCCCCGTCAAGCCGGTGCCGTTTGTTGCTCAGACCAAAGGCGAGCCTCCCGCAAAACCCGCTGCCAAAGCCGCCGACAAGCCGGCTGCAGAGAAGTAAAGCACGATCATGCGATTTTTTGTTGACCGCCCGGTTCTCGCAACCGTCATCGCGCTGATCCTCACGCTGGTTGGCGCGATCGCCTCCCGTCAGCTCGCCATCGAGCAGTATCCCAACGTCGCACCGCCGCAGGTCAAGGTCAGCGCGGTCTACCCCGGTGCCAGCCCGGAAATTCTCGAAAGCACCGTTGCCGCGCCGTTAGAGCGCGAAATGAACGGTGTTAACGGCCTGCTCTATATGTATTCGACCAGCTCAT
>CBHTVL010000330.1:0-3433 GCA_966096475.1 uncultured Burkholderiales bacterium | reverse complement strand
AGGGCGACTTGCGCCGCATGATCACGTTGTTGACGCTGGGGCCGGGGTTGGCGTGCAGTAGCGTGTAACCGTCGGGGGACGCTTCGGCGGCCATCTGCGCACCGATCGAACCGCCGGCGCCGGCGCGATTGTCGATGACGAACTGCTGCCCCGTTGCCTCCGACATTTTCTGGGCAAAAATGCGCGCCGTGATGTCATTGGAAGCACCCGGCGTGAAAGGCACAATCCAGCGCACCGGTTTTGACGGATACGCCGTCACCGCATCCTGCGCTGCCATTGCAGGCTGAACCATCCACGCCGCAGCAAAAGCCGCCATCCAGCACCTGCGATCGATCTTCATGCCATCTCCTCCTGCAGTGATGGTGTTCCGGACCCTCGCAGACAAATCCAATACAAACCGAAAATATTATTAAGTTATTGTTTTTAAAAGGCTATTTAAGCCAACCTGCGGCGCGCTGCTGCTGCAGCACTTCATCGACGATCTCCGGTCCGCGACCGACATAGGTGGTCGGATCGAGCACGGCCCTGACTTCTTCCAGGGACATCGCTTTTTTGACCTGCGGATTCTGCAGCAGCGCATCTTCGAAAGAAATTCCGTTTTCAATGCCGTGCATGGACGCTTCATAAACCAGGTCATGCGCGGTCTGCTTGCCGACTTTCTCCGACAGCTCGAACATCACGCGCTCCGACAGCAGGAAACCGCCGAGGCTGTCGAGATTTTTGCGCATGTTGTCGACATCGACATGCAGATCCGACAACACGCCCTTCATGATCGCCAGAATGCCGCCGGTAATCAGGCAGGACTCCGGCAGCGCCTTCCATTCACCGCGCCAGGCCGAACCGTCGCGCTCATGTTCGATCAGCATGCACTCCATCATATAGGCCACGTTATAGCGCACCGCACGGCTTGCGCCGACGACGGCTTCGCAGCTCGACGGATTGCGCTTGTGCGGCATCGTCGATGAGCCGACCTTGCCGGTGCTGAAGGGCTCATACAGCTCGCCGATCTCGGTATGTTCCAGCGTAATGATTTCATTGGCGATCTTGCCCAGCGTCGCGGTGATCAGCCCGAGCACGTTCACATACTCGGCAAAACGGTCACGCGCCGGCTGCCAGTTGATGTCGGCCACACCCAGCCCCAGCCGCTTCATCACGCCCTGCTCCAGCACCTTGGCCTTGGGACCGAAAGAAGCCTGGGTGCCCACCGCGCCGACCATGCCGCCGACAAACATCCGCGGCTCCAGCTGGCGCAGCCGCTCGTAATGACGCCCCATCTCCGACAGCCAGATCGCCGCCTTGTGACCGAAGGTGATCGGCAGCGCCTGCACGCCGTGTGATCGCCCGACCATCGGCGTGTCGCGATGCTGTTCACACAGTTTGACCAGCGCATTGCCGATGGCTTTCATGTCGCGCAGGTACAAGGCATGCGCTTCCTTGATCTGCAGCATCACTGCGGTGTCGAGCACATCCTGCGTGGTCGGGCCGAAATGGATGTATTCGCCGTGATCGCCTTTGCACAGTTTCTGCACCGCTTTAACCGCCGGCACCAGGGGATGCTTGATGCGGCGGATTTCCGCGGCAACGGCATTGACGTCGATTTTCGAAATCTTGCAGTTGGCAGCAATATCCGCAGCAGCCTCTTTCGGAATGATCCCCAGCTCACCCTGCTCCAGCGCAAAAGCCGCCTCAAAGTCGTACCACTTCTGCAGGCGGTTGTGGTCGTTGAAAATATTGCGGAACTCTTCGGTGCTCCACAGATGCTGGATCAGGATGTCGTCAAATACGCCGGAGGCCATGGTTATTCCTTGAATAGGCTGCTGGATTGAAACGGATCAGATGCGCTCGAGGATATGCAGACCGCGGACACGGTCGAGCAGATACATCAGGCCGCGGTCATCAACCGTCACGTCGTTGCTCTGCACGCGGTCCGAGCCCTGCGGTACATCGGGCACGAAATAGGCGACTTCTTTCATCGAATGCGGATTGGCGATGTCGACAATGCGCAGGCCGTGGGCAAACCAGGCCACCGGAATCTCCGTGCCGGTGACTTTTTCGCAGGGCTGGTGACAGCCGGTGGCATAAGGCTGCTGCTCCGGCGGAATGTCTTCGAGCTGGAAGCTCGACACCACCGCGGGATGCTTCTCGTCGGTGACATCAACCATCCACAGGAAGGCCGAGTTGTGCGGCGGGCAATCCGGCAGGCGCACCACATCTTCGTCCGACACCACCAGGAAATCGCGGTTCTTGATCTTGAAAGGAATGCGCAGCGCGGTATGCGTCGGCCACGGGAAAGGCGGACTCCAGTCCAGCCCCGAGACGAATTCCGGCTTGCTCATGTCATCGATGTCGAGAATGACAAAACCGCCGTGCCAGTAACTGGTGTAGAGCCGGTTGCCGTAACGCAGCGGGTGATGGCATTTATGCGCCGCACCGCGCCAGGTCGGCGTCTCGCCGCCGGCAATATGCTGTCCCGGCATCCACCAGCGCCCCACTTCCTGCGGTTTCGCCGGATCCTTCAGGTCGAGAATCATCACGATATTGCCGAGATAGCCGTCCATCGTCGGCGAGATATAGGCGTAACGGCCGTCAAAATCGAAGCGGTGCACACCGCGGGCATATTCCACGCCCGGCTTGTCATCGGTCTGCCACAGCGTAATCAACTTGGGCTTGGCCGGATTGGACACATCATAAATACCCAGACCGCCGTGAAAATCATCCGGCGGCGTTTCGCCTTTCGCATTTTTCGCCGACAGCACTTCGCGGTTGGTCAGCATGATGTCGCCGGACACGCGCACCTTGTGCGAATGCGTGCCCTTGGGCATGTTGATCTCCGACAGGAACTTCGGATGTTTCGGGTCCTTGACGTCGAAAATCAGCGTGCCGTGCGGATTGCGCATATTGCCGACATAGGCAATGTTGCGTTCGACCACCACCTGCCCGCCGCCGGCGCAGTCGGTGAACGACAGCGGCTGCATGCCGGCGCTGCAGTTGTGCTGATGACCGTCGCCGCCACCGGCACGGATATCAACATAGGCGACTTCGCGGATTCCCTTGGATTTGCTCATGATTGGCGTTTCCCTGTTTTGCTGAATTTACTGAATCTGGATGTTGGCGGCCTTGATGACCTTGCCCCATTTGTCGTACTCGCTGCGGATGAAGCTGCCGAATTCCTCGGGTTTGTCACCCACCGGCACCGTGGCCAGACTGAGCAGCCGGTCTTTGACTTCGGCATTGGACAATGACTTGACCAGCTCGCGGTTCAGGCGATCCACAACCGGCTTGCCGGTTTTTGCCGGCGCCAGCCAGCCGAACCAGCCGATGACCTCAAAGCCCGGATAACCGGATTCCGCCACGGTCGGCAGTTCGGGCGCCACCGGCGAACGTTTGGCGCTGGTAATAGCCAGCGCGCGCACCTTGCCGGCCTTGACCTGCG
>CBHTVL010000329.1:0-3435 GCA_966096475.1 uncultured Burkholderiales bacterium | reverse complement strand
ATGGGCGGCATGCAGGTGTGGAACTGGGTGACGACTTATCCGGACATGATGGACATCGGCGTGCCGATGGCCTGCCAGCCCGGCGCGATGTCGGGGCGCAACTGGATGCTGCGCCGGCTGCTCGCCGAGTCGATCCGCAATGATCCGGAATGGAATAACGGCAACTACACCGAGCAGCCGCGCAGCATGACCCGCCTGCTGACTTATTTTGCGGTGGCCACCAACGGCGGCAACATCGCCCTCTATCACGAAGGGCCCGATGCGGATAAAGCCGATGCCGCGCTCGACAAACGCCTGGCCCTGCCCTTCCGCGGCGACGCCAACGATGTGCTGATGCAATGGGAATCGTCGCGCGACTACAACCCCCTGCCGCTGCTCAACCGCGTGCAGGCGCGCGTGCTGGCGATCAATGCCGCCGATGACGAACGCAATCCGCACGAGCTCGGCATGATGGAAGAGGCGATGAAACGCGTCAAAAACGGCCGTTACCTGCTGATCCCGCAAAGCAACGACACCCGCGGCCACGGCACCACCGGCAACGCGAAGTTCTACAAAAACGAACTGGAAGAACTGCTGAAGTCGGCGCCGCAGCGCAAAGCCGGCTGATCAACTCGGGCAAAAACAACGGGCGCCGCAGAAATCTGCAGCGCCCGTTTTATTGAGTCCAGTGAACTCAGTCAGCCCTTGCACCGGTGGCCTTGACGACCTTGCCCCACTTCTCGATTTCGCTGCGGATATAAGCGCCGAACTGCTCGGGGTTCATCACCGTCGGCACAAAATCGTTGGCATCCATCTTGTCCAGCGTTGAGCGGTCCTGCAACACTGCGGCGCTTTCCTTGTAAAGGCGCGCCACAATCTCCGGCGGGGTTTTGGCCGGTGCGGCAATGCCATACCAGACACTCGCTTCATAACCGGGCACACCGGATTCCGAAATCGTCGGCAGGTCAGGCAGCTTGGGGATGCGCTTGGCACTGGAAATCGCCAGCGCTTTCAGACGCCCGGCTTTCACCAGCGGCATCGAGCCCGGCGTTGATGCAAATGACAGCTGGATATGTCCGGCAACCAGATCGGTATTGGCCGGCGCAGCGCCTTTATACGGCACAAACACCATATCGAGACCGGCGGCGCTCTTGAACAGTTCCGTCGCCAGATGCGCGGCGTTGCCCGGCACCGCGCCGAAGTTGAGCTGACCCGGTTTCGACTTGATCAGTGAAATCAGTTGCTTGATGTTGCTCACCGGCAGTGCGGGATGCACCACAACGACAAAGGGCGCTGAGGCGGCCAGCACCACCGGCGCGAAATCGCGTGCCGGGTGGTAACCGATCTTTGAATAGATGCTGAGGTTGATCGACATCGGACCCGATGTGCCCATAAAGAGCGTGTAACCGTCGGCCGGCGATTTGGCGACCATCTCGGCGCCGATATTGCCGCCGGCACCGGGACGGTTGTCGACAATGACCTGCTGTCCGAGCCGCTCACCCAGCGGCTGCGCAATCAACCGCGCCAGCAGGTCTGTAGGACCGCCGGCGACCAGCGGCACCACCAGGCGCACGGTTTTGGTCGGATAGTTCTGGGCTTGGGCAAGGCCGGTGGCTGCCAGGGTAACGGCAAGAATCAGTCGCAGCATGGATTACTCCTTTTCAAATTCAAAGACCACGATGTCATGGTCGCTCAACTCCGGCACCGTTACCGCACAGGCGCCGTTCTGCATCGTTGTTTGAAGCCGGGTTTCATTCGAAGCAAGCCGCACTTCAGCAACACGCTGGCCGGCCGGCGGACGCAGCCGCACCACGATGTCATGCACCGGCACCAGATTGCGGCCCGGGTGGCGCCAGCCGGTGTTCAGCGGTTTGTCGAGCGGCAGATTGATCAGGTGCACCAGCGCACGGCCCGGTTGCCCCATGTGGGTGACATCAACATAATCCGGCGCCTCCACTTCCAGCGCCGGCGCGGCGCCCGCAGCCCAGCGCACGGCATTGGCCATCACCTGCGCAAGATCCGGAAAACCGTAGTGGTAATACAGCCCTTCCATCGTATTGGCAAAATACACCACACGCCCTTTGCCGCAGCTGCCGCGCACCACAACAGGAATATCGGTGGTCGCACGGATCGCACTGTATTCCGGGATGCTGATGGTCGCGCCGGAATGCGCGATCACCGGCGGGATCAGCGTCAGCGGTACTGCCTGACCGGGGCCCGCCTTGACCTCGACCAGTGCGCCCTCATTGGGGATCAAATCGGTGTCGCCGATGGCGTCGAGCAAGGGATCATTGCGGTCTTCGAGTTTTGCGTACGACGATTTGAGGCCTTCACGCCGCCCCTCGTAGCTGATGCCCAGAGTGCCGGCAAAGGCCGGCGTTTCGCGCGGCGTACCGTCCATCGCAAAACGTCCGGCATCAAAACCGGCGATCAGTCCGCCACCGGCACGTGCGTAACCATCCAGCGCCGCCGCAGTCTCATCCGACACACAGGCCAGGTTCGAAATCACCACGGTCTGATAACCCTTCAGCCGTTCAGCCGTAACCAGCTTGTCGGAAATCACGTCAAAAGGGATGTGCGCTTCCTGCAGCGCGCAATACCAGCCGCGGATGAAATCCAGATATCGCGCATGCGGTTTGTCGCGGCCGTAGTTGTCCTGGGTATGGCGCGACAGCACCAGCGCCACGCGCGCCTGCGATTTTGCGCCGTCCAGATAACCCTGCCAGCGTTCGAGCCGCTGGAACACTTCCTTCATCGGCGCGAGACCGCGGCGGTCGAACAGGTCGGAATAACCGCCATTGATATGCAGCCAGGGACTGACGCCATTGGCGACCTGCTGCGCAATCCACGGCCGGTTTTCAGCTTCAGGCGCGGCATACAGCCGCCACCACGGATAGAAATAACTGACGGTCATCCAGCGCGGCTTGTCCGGCGCCAGCGTCGACAGGTATTTCGCCTGGATACCCGGCCACCACGGCGCCGTATGGCGGCGCTGGCATTCAAAGGTGGGGATGTCCTGATGCTCAAGCCAGTAATCAATGTCCCAGCCGCCGGGACGTATGGTTTCCAGCGACTCCATCAACTGCACGGCGGCGATGAACACGGCGTCGCGCTTCACCGCATGAATCTCGCGGTGCATCAACGCCACCCAGTCGGCAATACGCCGGTAACGCCATTCGTTGTACTGCCGCCAGACGGGATCGTCCCAGTTTTCATCGGGAATGGCCTGACCGGATTCGGCGCGGAACATCGACTGGCAGGTATTGCAGTAACAGGCCCCGGTATCCCAGGCCGCAAACTTGCCCTGGTTGTTCCAGATGCCGTCGGCGTCGTAACGCAGCAGCATTTCGCGAACGACTTCGACAATGCGCCCGCGGTAATACCCGGCATTGGGACAGGTCACATAATGTTCGCTGACCTCACAGAAATTGCCCTTGCGGTCGCGCGCAAACCATT
>CBHTVL010000328.1:0-3436 GCA_966096475.1 uncultured Burkholderiales bacterium | reverse complement strand
TAAGTGCCGGTTGGCTGGATGACGGGAGCGCCTTCATAGTAGCGGCCCTCGCGCACATAGCCGTCAACGCAGCCGTCGTTGTTGTGATCGGCCCAGACTGCGCCGGCCAGACCACCGACCGCGGCTCCAAGGACAGCCCCAGTGCTCCAGCTGCAACAGTTCAAGCGGCGCTTCACGGATGAAATAGTCCACCGCATCCTGATCCGACAGCCAGTCACCGCCACCGACCGTATCGTGGAAATGGTGGTCCATGCTGTCATCGGACTTGATCACACCCGCCGCGCCGCCTTCGGCCGCACAGGTATGGCTGCGCATCGGATAAACCTTGGATACCAGGGCGATTTTCAGTGTCGGCCGCGTTTCCGCCAGCGCGATCGCCGCGCGGATTCCGGCACCCCCGGCCCCCAGAACGGCAACATCGATTGTTATTGTTTCCACGCGGTCCGTCCCCCGGTTGTGGCGGCCCGATCCACAGGCCGCCGATCCCTGATAACCGCAGGTTACGCGGGGCCATTCCCGACGGGTTTGACTTAGATTAAGTATTGGCCAGTGCCGTCGCCGCCCTCCGGCGCCGCTATACTTCAGGGTTGCCGCCCGCCTCAGCGCCGGCGCAGTCCACATCATTCACGGAAAGACCATCAGACATGAGTTCAGCACCGATACGACTGGGATTGCTGGGTTTTGGCGAAGCTGCCGTCCGCCTGGCCAGGGATTTCTCGCAAAACGGCTTTAATGACATCGTTGCCTACAGCCGCAGCGGCGCCAAGGCGCAGCCGGGCGACCCCGTTTACCAGCGCGCCGAAGCGGCGGGGGTCAAACTGGTCAAAAGCGTCGGCACGCTGGCCAAAAAATCCGACATCATCCTCGTGCTGACTCCCGGCAAGTCCGCCCTGCCGGCACTGAAAAAAATCCTTAAATACCTGCGCCCCGACCATCTTTATGTCGACGCCAGCAGCAACTCGGCACACAACATGGAACAGGCGGCTGCACTGATCGGCAATTCCGCAAAGTTTGTCGACTCGTCGATCATGGGCCCGGTGGACATCATGGGCCTCAAAGTGCCCTTCGTCGCCAGCGGCCCGAATGCCGCCGAATTCCGCGACCGCATGACGCCGCACGGCATGGTCATCACCGTGGTCGGCAGCAATCCGGGCGATGCCAGCGCGATGAAGCTGATCCGCAGCGTGCTGATGAAGGGCCTCGCCATGCTGCTGCTCGAAACCATGGAAGCCGCGCAACGCCGCAATATTCTGGATGCCGTGATCGAAGACTCGTCGGTGACTTTTAACGAAATCCCCTTCCAGAAAATCATCCGGCGTTATATCGGCGGCACCGCGGTGCACTGCGAAAGGCGTATCCATGAAATGAAGGAATGCCTGGAACTGCTGCAGGACATGGGTTCGACCGACCGTGCCACCAAGAGCACCATCGCCATGCTGCGCGACATGGTGAAAATGGACATGCCGAAAAAATTCACCAAAGAGCCCGAGACCATCCATCCGGTGATCGACGCACTGATCGCCGCGCGCGACAGCGCCAAATAAGCACTGCGAATACTGATGGCACACACCCACGCCCGCGACCATCACGGCCATGACCATGGCCACGGCGGTCACGGGCATGATCATGGCCACGGTCGTGCCTTCGCCATCGGCATCGCGCTGAATTTCGGCTTTGTCATCATCGAAGCCTGGTACGGCCTGCAGACCGGTTCACTGGCCCTGCTCGCCGACGCCGCACACAACCTCGGCGATGTCGCCGGCCTGCTGCTGGCATGGATGGCCTATGCCGCGAGCAAGCTCAAAGCCAGTGAACACAAAACCTACGGCTGGCAGCGCGGCTCGATCCTCGCCAGTTTCATCAACGCCGCGATCCTGCTGGTGGCGATGGGCTCACTGGGCTGGGAAGCCATCCAGCGCCTGCAACAGCCGGCACCGGTGGCCGCCGGCACGGTGATGGTGGTTGCCGCCGTCGGCGTGCTGATCAATGCACTCACCGCCGCACTGTTCATGTCCGGCGGCAAAACCGATCTCAATATCCGCGGCGCTTTCCTGCACATGGCCGCCGATGCATTGGTATCCCTCGGCGTCATCATCGCCGGCGCACTCTACCTGTGGCAGGGCTGGACCTGGATCGATCCGCTGACCGGCATCATCATCGCCCTCGTTGTCATCTTCGGCACCTGGTCGCTGTTCCGCCAGTCACTGCACCTGCTGTTCGACGGCGTGCCCGAACATATCCGCATCCCTGAAGTGCGCGAAGCGCTCAGCGCCATCACCGGTGTTGCCTCGGTGCATGACCTGCACGTCTGGGCGATGAGCACCTCGGAGCCGGCGCTGACCGCGCATCTGGTGGTTCGCGAGCAACGCTCCGGCGACGGCATCCTGCGCGACGCACAGGTGGTGCTGCATGAACGTTTCGGCATCCACCACATCACCCTGCAGCTGGAAGCCGAACCCTGCACGGATCACTGCGCGGCCGACAAACACTGACGACCGACACCACCGAGCCGGCGCGATGCCCCTGGATGTCATGCTTGCCGTGCTGCTCGGCGCCCTGCTTCATGCCAGCTGGAACGCACTGATCCGCGGCAGCACCGACCGCACGCTGGATACCGTCCTGGTAGTTGCAGGCGCCGCCGTCATCGCCGCCGTTGCACTGCCATTCGCACCCGCGCCTGCCGCCGCGAGCTGGCCCTTCCTGATCGCCTCCGGCCTGATTCATGTCGTGTATTTCATGCTGGTCGCGATGTCCTACCGCCACGGTGAACTGAGCTTCGCCTATCCGATCATGCGCGGCTCGGCGCCGGTCGTCTCAGCCATCGCCGCGGCACTGCTGCTCGCGGAATCCCCTTCCACCGGCGGCTGGCTGGGCGTATTGCTGATCAGCGGCGGCGTCATGCTGCTCGCCGCCGACTCCTGGCGCAGCGGCGCCTTCCAGGGCCGCGCCGCGACCTTCGCACTTGCCACAGCTGGCAGCATCGTGGTCTATACGCTGGTCGACGGCGTCGGCGCACGCCTTTCCGGCCATGCCGCGGCCTATACCGGCTGGGTATTCGTGCTGACCGCCATTCCGCTGGTAATGATTTTTCTGGTGCGCGACGGCACATCGATCCGCGCCTACTGCCGGCAGCACTGGCGCCGCGGCCTGTTCGGCGGCTTTTGCACCTTGGGGGCTTACGGACTGGCGCTGTGGGCGATGACCCGGGCGCCGATCGCGTTGGTGGCGGCGCTGCGCGAAACGTCGGTGATTTTCGGCGCCCTGCTTGCGGTCCTGCTGCTGGGCGAACGCCTCAGCCGCACGCGCTGGGCGGCCATTGCCGTCGTCACCGCCGGCGCCGTCGCCATCAAACTCGTGCAATAGTGCACTGTCGCTGAACCATCCCGGCGGTTACAGTGTCTTATGGCCATCACCAACCGGAAAGCCCTTACATGAC
>CBHTVL010000327.1:0-3446 GCA_966096475.1 uncultured Burkholderiales bacterium | reverse complement strand
CGCCTGATGCGCTGGCGCGCAACGTCACCGACGAAGTGGTGCAGATCCTGCGTACCGACAAGGATCTGCAGGCGGGCAGCCAGAAAAAAGCGCGCGACCTGATCGAAACCAAGATCGCGCCGCATTTCAATTTCACCAGCATGACCAAACTCGCGCTGGGCAAGAACTGGGCTTCGGCGACGCCCGAGCAGCGCAAGGCGCTGACCGAGGAATTCCGCGCCCTGCTGGTGCAGACCTATACGGCGTCGATCACGCTGTTCAAGGACCAGAAAATCGAATACCGCCCGCTGAAAGTGGCGCCGGAAGACACCGACGTGCTGGTGCGTTCGCTGGTGAAATCCTCCAGCGGCGGCGAGCCGGTGCAGGTTGATTACGGCATGGAAAAGACCGATGAAGGCTGGAAGGTCTACAACGTCAAGATCGGCGGCATCAGCCTAGTTGAAAACTACCGCGGCACCTTCAACACCGAGATCCAGAAAAGCGGTGTCGACGGCCTGATCAAGACCCTGCGCGAGAAAAACCGCGCGCTGGTGGCGCAGACCAAATAACCGGCCGCCATGATCGAGTGTAACGACGGGCGCTGCACGCTGAAGGGCGCCGTGAACATCGAAAGCGCGCTGACCCTGCGTGAAGAGGGCCTGCGCCTGTTCACTGCGGCCGATGTGACGCTGGACCTGTCCGGCGTCACCGAGGTCGACTCCACCGCACTCAGCCTGCTGTTCGAATGGCGGCGCGCGGCGCTCGCCGCGAAACGCAGCATCCGCTACGTCAACCTGCCCGAAAATCTCACCAGCCTGGCCCGGCTCTACGGCGTCACGGAACTGGTGGCTGCCGAGTAACGGCCGGCGCTGCGCCGACCGTCCGCTGTGCATCCGGCGATGACACATGCCATCGAAATCATTGATGTCACCAAGCGTTATGGTGATCTGCAGGCGCTGGCCGGCGTCAGCCTGAGCGTCGAGCCCGGCGAATTTTTCGGTCTGCTCGGCCCCAACGGCGCCGGCAAAACCACATTGATCAGCATCCTCGCCGGTCTGAGCCGTGCCACCAGCGGTGTGGCGCGCATCATGGGACACGATGTCACCGGCGGTTACCGCGGCGCACGCAGTGCGCTGGGTGTCGTGCCGCAGGAACTGGTGTTCGATCCTTTTTTCACGGTGCGCGAAACGCTGACCTTCCAGTCCGGTTATTTCGGCTTGCGCGACAACGGCGCATGGATCGATGAAGTACTGGAAAACCTCGACCTGACGGCCAAGGCTGACACCAATATGCGCGCACTGTCCGGCGGCATGAAGCGCCGCGTGCTGGTGGCGCAGGCGCTGGTGCACAAGCCGCCGGTGATCGTGCTCGACGAGCCGACGGCCGGTGTGGATGTCGAACTGCGGCAGGCCTTGTGGCGTTTCATCCGCCGGCTCAACCGCGACGGCCACACCATTGTGCTGACTACGCACTACCTTGAAGAGGCGGAGGCGCTTTGCGGGCGCATCGCGATGCTCAAGCAGGGCCGTGTGGTTGCGCTGGACCGCACCGAAAACCTGCTGCGGCTGCACAGCGGCTGCCAGGTTGTGCTGCGCCTCGACGGCGCGCTGCCGGGCGGACTTGAAGCGAAGCTGGCCGAGCGGCGCGAGGACGGATCGCTGAAATTGTCGCTGCCCGACCATGCTGCGCTCGAAGGCGTGCTGGCGGCGCTGCGCGAGGCGCGGGTTGCGGTGCTGGAAATGGAAGTTCTCCAGCCCGATCTTGAAGACGTGTTTGTGCAGATCATGCAACGGTCATGATGAAAAGGATTTTTAAATCATGACCGGTTTCCAGACCCTGTTTTACAAGGAATGGCTGCGCTTCTGGAAAGTCAGCGTGCAGACCGTGCTGGCGCCGGTACTGACGGCATTGCTGTACCTGCTGGTGTTCGGTCATGCGCTGAGCGGACGAGTCGAAGTATTCCCCGGTGTTGAATACACCAGTTTCCTGATCCCCGGTCTGGCGATGATGTCGGTACTGCAGAATTCCTTTGCCAACGGTTCATCGAGCCTGATGCAGTCGAAAATGACCGGCAATATCGTGTTTGTGCTGTTGCCGCCGCTGTCACATCGCGAGTTTTTCGCGGCCTACCTGCTGGCGGCGGTCGGACGCGGCGTGGTGGTCGGTAGCGGCGTTCTGCTGGCGACGCTGTGGTTTGTCGATCTGCCGATGGCACATCCGCTGTGGATATTGCTGTTCGGTGTGGCCGGTAGCGCGGTGATGGGTACGCTGGGCATTGTTGCCGGCATCCAGTCCGACAAGATCGACCAGCTCGCCGCCTTCACCAATTTCATCATCCTGCCGCTGACCTTCCTGTCCGGCGTGTTTTATTCGATCCGTTCGCTGTCGCCGTTCTGGCAGGCGGTGTCGCACTTCAACCCCGTGTTCTACATGATCGACGGATTCCGCTATGGCTTTTTCGGTATCGCGGATACGTCGCCCTGGCTCAGCCTGACGATTGTCGGCGGCAGCTTCGCCGCCTTATCATGGCTGACCCTGACGCTGCTGCGCAGCGGCTACAAACTGAGAACCTGATTGGATAACCGAGTATGGTCACCCCCGAAAGCATCAAACAATCCATCCTCGCCGGACTCGACTGCAGTCACGTCGAAGTCGCCGGCGACGGCCATCACTGGGAAGCGGTGATCGTCAGCGAGGCCTTTCGCGGCAAAAACAAGGTGCAGCAGCACCAGCTGGTGTACAAGGCGCTGGGAGACCGCATGCGCGAAGAGATCCACGCGCTGTCGATGAAGACCCTGACGCCGGATCAGTGGCCGGAAAACCCTTAAAACCTAAGCCACAGAGGACACAGAGGACATCAACTGCGAATTCGTTCATTCGCGGCTCCTGGTTCTTGTTTTTCTCCGTGTTCTCTGTGAACTCTGTGGCTAAAAAAAGATTTTGACTTCATGGACAAACTAGTCATCGAAGGCGGCATTGCGCTGAAAGGCGATGTGGCGATATCGGGCGCCAAGAATGCGGCGTTGCCGATACTCACCGCAGCGCTGCTGACCGACGAACCGTTGCATGTCGACAATGTGCCGCATCTGCGCGACGTGTCGACCATGCTCAATCTGCTGATGCAGATGGGCGTGACCACCATGCTCGATGAAAAGGGTGGCGTCGAGTTGCGCGCGGCAAAAATCACCGAGCCGGTGGCGCCGTACGAACTGGTCAAAACCATGCGCGCTTCGGTGCTGGTGCTCGGGCCGCTGGTGGCGCGTCTGGGTGAGGCGCGGGTCTCGCTGCCCGGCGGCTGCGCAATCGGCCTGCGTCCCGTGGATCAGCATCTGAAAGGTTTGCAGGCGATGGGCGCGACCATCGAGATGGCGCAGGGTTACATGATTGCCCGCGCCAGCCGCCTGAAGGGCGCGCGCATCTGCATGGACATCGTCACCGTGACCGGCACCGAAAACCTGATGATGGCG
>CBHTVL010000326.1:0-3458 GCA_966096475.1 uncultured Burkholderiales bacterium | reverse complement strand
CATTCCGCCGGCGCGCATCTCGCGGCGATGGGTTTGGCTGAAGACTGGACCAAACACGGCCTGCCCGCAGACCTGATTTGCGGTTCGACCATGGTCTCCGGCATTTACGATGTCGAGCCGGTGCTGCACATCAGCGTCAATGACCTGATCAAGCTGACGCCGGATCGCGTCAATGCGCTGAGCCCGCAATTCCAGCTGCCGCGCAAACCGGTGCCGCTGGTCCTCGCGGCCGGCGCGGAAGAAGCGCCGGGCTGGGTTGCGCAGACGCATGAATATGCCGAGGCCTGCCGCGGTGCGGGTTGCAAAGCCGAAGTGATTGTCGTGCCGCATGAAGGCCACTTCAGCACGATCCCGATGCAGGCTGATCCCGCACATCCGATCAACGTGGCGATGCTGCGGCAGTTGCGCGCGCTGGGATAAGCCGGCAATGGCCAAAGCGCGGACCGTTTATTCCTGCACCGAGTGCGGCGGGCAGTCGGTGAAATGGCAGGGGCAGTGTCCGCATTGCCAGGGCTGGAACACGCTGGTCGAATCGGTTGCTGAAACCGCGCCGCAGTCGGCCAACCGCTTTTCGCTGATCGCCGAGACCGGCAAGCTGCAGCGTCTTTCGGATGTCGAGGCGCGGGAAGAATCGCGCATCCCCAGTGGTGTTGATGAATTCGATCGAGTGCTCGGCGGCGGGCTGGTGCGCGGCGCCGTGGTGCTGATCGGCGGTGATCCGGGCATTGGCAAATCGACCCTGCTGCTGCAATCACTGGCGACCATCGGTGCGACGCGCAAGGTCATCTATGTGTCCGGCGAGGAATCGCCGCAGCAGATCGCGCTGCGCGCGAAACGGCTCAATGTCGATGCGCAGACGGTGCAGGTGCTGCCCGAAACAAGCCTCGGCAAAATCCAGGCGGTGATTCAGGACGAAAAGCCGGAAATCGCGGTCATTGATTCGATCCAGACGCTGTATTCCGATGCGCTGACGTCGGCGCCGGGTTCGGTGGCGCAGGTGCGTGAATGCGCGGCGCAGCTGACGCGGCTGGCCAAGGCAGGTGGCACCACGATCATCTTCGTCGGTCATGTCACCAAGGAAGGCACGCTGGCCGGCCCGCGCGTGCTCGAACACATGGTCGATACCGTGCTCTATTTCGAAGGCGACACGCATTCGAGCTTCCGGCTGATCCGCGCCTTCAAGAACCGCTACGGCGCGGTCAACGAACTCGGCGTGTTTGCGATGACCGACAAGGGGTTGAAGGGCGTCGCCAATCCCTCGGCGCTGTTCCTGTCGCAGCACGACACCGAAGTTGCCGGTTCCTGCGTGCTGGTGACGCAGGAGGGCACACGTCCGCTGCTGGTCGAAGTGCAGGCGCTGGTCGATGAAGCGCATGCACCGAATCCGCGGCGCTTGAGCGTCGGCCTCGAACAGAACCGCCTCGCGCTGCTGCTTGCGGTGCTGCACCGCCATTCCGGCATCGCCTGTTTTGATCAGGATGTTTTCGTCAATGCCGTCGGCGGCGTGCGTATCACCGAACCCGCGGCCGATCTCGCGGTACTGATGGCGGTGGTGAGTTCACTGAAAAACAAACCGTTGCCGAAAAAGCTGGTGGTCTTCGGCGAAGTCGGGTTGGCCGGTGAAGTGCGTCCGGTGCAGCGCGGTCAGGAGCGTTTGAAGGAAGCCGCCAAACTCGGCTTCACCCATGCGCTGATTCCGCATGCCAATCAGCCGCGGCAACCGGTGCCGGGCATCAAGGTGATTGCAGTGCGGCGGATTGAGGATGCGGTTGTGCGCTTCCGCGACGGATTTTGAAATAAATTAATTAAATCAAATACTTATAAAGTTTTTTTTGTCCTGAGTCAGTTCTCAAGGCTGGCACGGTCAGCCTATAGCTGTTATTCGTAGCACAGACAGTCCATTGCGAGGGCCTGTTTTTGTATCTACAATAACCTATGGCAGTCACCTTCGATCCGAAGAAACGCGCGGCCACACTGGCTGAACGTGGTCTTGATTTCAAGGATGCCGCACTGGTGTTCGCCGGCACGACTTTTGAAGTCGAGGACGAGCGCAAGAACTATGGTGAAACCCGGATCATCTGCTTCGGCGTGCTGCGTGGACGGATCGTTGTGGTTGGCTATACACCGCGTGGCGCGGATCGCCACGTTTTCAGCATGAGGAAAGCAAATGACCGCGAAAAAGCGCGCATCGCGACGCTCCTTGGGCTCTGACCTGAAGCGCGTGGACGCTCATGTCATTCAGAGGCAGGAGTATGACGAACTGCCGGAACTGACCGACGACATGCTCGCACGGGGCAGGGTCAACAAGGGCGGGCGGCCCCGCTCTGAAAATCCAAGAAAGCTCATCTCCATTCGATTGCCCGAGAGTGTCATCGAGCGCTGGCGCGCGACAGGACCGGGCTGGCAGACGCGCATGGCGGATCGGCTGGCCAAGGCGCAGCCGAAGTGAAATCGACTCCGGTACCTTTTGCCGGTGTTAGGCTGTGTTAGTAAATGAGTGGTGAGCTTACTAAGCATGTAGCGGCACGCCAGCAACTAGCTACTGCAGTTCAACTGCTATTTGAAGACGGCGATTTGGTCTCCGTTTACTCATTAGCGGCAAATGCATGGGAGATCATTGACTTCCTCGCCAGCCGTGCTGGCGTCGACAGTCTTTCCAATCAAACTCGCGAAAATATCTCGTCGGGCAAAGACTTGAAGTTTGACTATGTCAATTTTCCATATCGAAACTTCTTCAAACATGCCGACCGGGATCCGGATGCGGTTCTATCTCCTTTACAAGAGAAGGACGTCGAGGCAATAGTTTTTCTTGCTGTTGAGGACTACATTCGGCTTTTTCGAAAGTCGCCGGTTGAGTTTCAGGTCTTTCAACTTTGGTATCTGTCGCGGAACGTTGAAAAACTATCTTCCGAGTCGATGGCGCGTGTAATGACCGATATCAGTGCTTACTTTCCCAATATTCGTTCGTTATCTCGAACTGAGCAGTTGGCTATGGCTCGAAAGGGTCTTGCTGATGCTTATGCAGATAGTGAATTGCTGGGCGATCCAAGAACCGAAGCTGTTACATAAAGCGATCGACTAAGCCGCCGGAGTCAATTTACAATCCGATCTCCATAAATTAATTAATAAAAACAATTGTTTATTTAATATTCCGCTCACCCCGCATTAAGCAAAAGAATACTGTTGAGCCGCGCCACCGCCAGGCGTAGTTCAGGCAACACGGTATTAAGCAGTTCCTGCCGTTTCACCGCGCCGGTGTTGAAGGCGATGTTCATCGCCGCGATGGTGCGGCCGCCGGCGTCGATGATCGGCGCGGCCACGGCGGACAGGCCCTCTTCCATTTCATCGACGATCAGCGAATAGCCCTGCCGGCCGCATTTGCGGATTTCTTCTTCCAGTGCGGCGCGTTGCCAGACCGTCTTCGATGTGAGTGCACGCAGGTCGCTGGCATCGAGCAC
>CBHTVL010000325.1:0-3501 GCA_966096475.1 uncultured Burkholderiales bacterium | reverse complement strand
GCTACGCCATTGCTACTTGAGCACATAGCCCCGCCCTTCCATGCAGGCGCCGAAACCGCGGTAGTAGGTGCTCATCGCCTGCTGCTGAATGGCCTTGGCCTGACTCTGCTGTTGCGCCTGCGCCTGCTTGCCTTTCTGGGCACTGCGTGCGGCGCCGACAAGAGCGCCGGCAGCCGCGCCGCCGCCGGGATTGTCATCAACCACCTCACCGACCAGCGCACCGCCGGCAGCACCGCGCAAAGCGCCTTTGGCGACCTGCCCCTGAGGCGGCGCCGGTGTCGGCGGCGGCGAGGCGCTAAGCGCAACCGGATCAACACCGGTGGCATTTTTCGCCCAGACATAACATTCGCCGTCATCCTTCTGCTGCTGCTCCGTACTCTGGCCCTTCGCCGGATAAATAACCGGTTTCTGCTGCGCCATGACCATCGACGCGGTCGCTGTAAGCGTTACCGCAATCGCAATCCCTGCTGTTGATCGGATCATTGCTGCCACCCTTTTGTTATTCATAATTCGCGCGCCATACCGAAAGCTTCAATACCCGCCCGACTGTTCACCGTATCGAAACGCACCTCCGGACTGCAGGTTCCCATCTCGATCGCTCCAACCAGCACGACGTAAGCCCGCGAGCGGAGATAACGACCCAGATCCTCAGCACCCGACCACTCGCCGACGATGCAAAACGCATTGGCATCCTCGAAGTCCGAATAAAGCCGGCAATCCAGACAGCCCGGCATCACCCGCGTCGGCTCCAGCAAAGGCAGCAGGCTGTCGATCAGCGTCTTTCGCCGCTTTTGATCGACGGTGATGCGAACACTGAAGACAATCACCGGTGCTGCTTCCTTTACGGTCTGACAATGCGCTGTATTAGGCGCGGCATGATCGAAGCGATCGCGCTGACATGACCAGACAGTTAGCAAGGGACAGGCCAGCGCCACCCCATGGAGAGCACTGAAATAAAAAACAATAAAATCAGAGGGTTATTGAACGGCGAACGCCAAGGATGCGCGCCTGCGCCGGGGTTTCCTCCAGCGCGACTCCAATATGCCGTGGGCTGCTACGAGGGCTTGGAGTCCGGGCGGCGAATGCCGAGTCTCACCATGCGCGCTTCGAGCGTGGTGGGCTTCAGGTCCAGGCGCTCAGCGGCGCCGCCGGAACCGCGGATGCGCCAGCCGCTTTGTTCGAGCGCGCGCAGGATGTGTGCGCGCTCGGAATCCCGCAAGGTGGTTGCGGGCTGTGACTCCGCCGCGCGCGGGGATGCGCTGCGGCCGAGGGAAATCTGCAATGTCGTCTCGCGCGAGAGAATCATTGCGCGCTCGATGATGTTTCTCAGCTCGCGTACGTTGCCGGGCCATGAATAAGCCTGAAGAGCCGCCATCGAATCCGGCGCGATATGGTCAACGGGCTTGGCCATCGCCTCGCTGAATTCCTTGACGAAGGCCCAGGCCAGCGTCGGGATGTCTTCAGGCCGGTCGCGCAGCGCAGGCAGCACGATGGGAAATACATTCAGCCGGTAATAAAGATCCTCACGGAATTCCCCGGCTTCGACCGCGGCGGCCAGATCGCGATTGGTCGCAGCGATTACGCGGACATCGACACGGATCGTCTGCGTACTGCCGACGCGCTCGAATTCACCGCTTTGCAATACGCGCAGCAGCTTGGTCTGCAGCTCGATCGGCAGATCGCCGATCTCGTCGAGAAAAATCGTCGAGCCGTCGGCAATTTCAAAACGGCCCATCTGCCGCGCCAGTGCGCCGGTGTAAGCACCCTTCTCGCGCCCGAACAATTCTGTTTCAATCAGCGGCGCCGGCAACGCCGCGCAGTTGACCTTGACCAGCGACCGCTGGCGTCGTGCGCTCTTGTGGTGGATCAGCGACGCAAGCACTTCCTTGCCGGTACCGGTTTCGCCGAGCAGCAGCACCGTCGAACTGGTCGCGGCCACCTGCGCCGCCTCATCCAGCACAACATTGAACAGCGGCGAACGGCTCGCCAGCGTCGGCTGGACGCCTGGCGAGACCGCCTGCCGCAAACAGGCATTTTCGGCTTCCAGCCGCTCTTGCAGACGGCGAATTTCGGAGAGCGCCGATGCGAGCTTCAGCTCCGCACGGCTGCGCGCCAGCGCCTGCGCAAATACTTCGCCGACCAGCTTCAGACGGATGACCAGATCCTGGGGCCACTGTCGCGGCGAGTGATAGGCATCAAAGCCGACCATCGCCACCGTCCGGCCGCCTACAACCAGCGGCAATCCCAGATGCGCCTTCATGCCCACGGCCTTCACATATTCGGCCTCGGCAAGTGCATCCGGCGGCAGATCAAAAGGCAGATTTTCTTTCGCTACGATACGTCCGGCTTCGAGTTCACCGCGCCACCAGGGCAGCTCCAACGGAAAATCGCCGCGCTCGAGCGCTTCAATGCCCTCAACGGCAGTGGCACAGAGAATCTCCAGCGTGCCGTCAGCACGGATGTCGGCATAAGCCGCCCGGTCAAAGCCGAGGAACAACGTCAGCCGCGCCAGTGATTTTTCAATCTCGTCGACAACAGCTTCCGGCTGCACGCTGGCATAGCTGGCGAGCAGTTCCACGAGCATCTGCTCGAAGGCCAGCCGGCCGGCGCTATCCAGCGCTTCAACCATGGATCGCCCGAGGTCGTTCATGAACGGGGTTTGGGAGCCTGCGGTGAATCCGCACCGGCCAGCACTTCCGCCACATGCAGCACCTGCGTTTTCTGGTCACCGCGCCGGCGCAGCCGCCCTTCGATATTGAGCATGCAGCCGAGATCGCCGAGCACCACGGCATCAGCGCCGCTGCCGGTGATGTTTTCGCATTTGCGTTCGGCGATATGCGCGGAAATCTCGCCGAACTTCAGCGCGAACGCGCCGCCGAAACCGCAGCACTGTTCGCACTCATTCATCTCGCGCAGTTCCACACCTTCAACCTGCGCCAGCAGTGCGCGCGGCTGCTGTTTCACGCCAAGTTCACGCAGCCCCGAGCAGGAATCATGATAAGTAATTGTTTTTATTGATGATTTTTTATTGGGCGTAAACCGCGCCACATTCACCAGAAAATCCGTCAGCTCATAGGTCTTCGCCGACAGCGCGGTCAGCGCGGCGCGCTCCTCTTCCGGAATGTCTTTGAGCATTTCCGGGTAATGCGCGCGGATCATGCCGGCGCAGGAGCCCGAGGGCGCAACAACGTATTCGCAATCAGCAAACTCACGCGCGACCTTGCGCGCGAGCGCAATCGCTGACAACCGATCACCGGAGTTGTAGCCGGGCTGGCCGCAGCAGGTCTGGGCTTCGGGCACCACCACCTCGCAACCGGCCTCTTTCAGCAGTTCGAGTGCCGCGAAGCCGATGCGAGGGCGCATCAGATCAACAAGACAGGTGACGAACAGTCCGACTTTCACGATGGAGACGCCCCGTTTGGAATGCTGCCGACTATAGCGCAGGCGGCGGGCGGGCACCCGGCCGGGTCCCGGCAACTGGGACGGCGTCAGCTCATCCGG
>CBHTVL010000324.1:0-3501 GCA_966096475.1 uncultured Burkholderiales bacterium | reverse complement strand
CGCTGCAGATAGGCGTGCAGGTCGTGCCCGGTACCGGCCAGCCGTGCCGGCCAGTTGAGCAGTTCGGCGGCAATCTTCGCGACGGCATGCAGTGCCGGATGACATTGCCCGCGTTCAAAAAAACGCACGTTGCGGGTTTCAATGTGGTGCGTCTGCAGTCCGCAGCGCGTCGCCAGCAATCCGATCGATTTCGGATTGAAAAAACTGATGTGGCCGCCCATGTCGTTCAGGCTGAATCCGGCCCATCGTGCGCCCATCGCGCGCGCTGTCCAGCTGTGCGCATTGGGCGTGGTTACCAGCAGCACGCCGCCGGGTTTGAGGATGCGCGCGCATTCCCGCAGCAGGCTTTGTGCATCACGCAGGTGTTCGACGATTTCGATCAGCGTGATCGCGTCGAAGGATGCATCGGGAAACTGCGCCTGTTCCAGATACCCGGTAAATACCGTTAGTCCTGCGACACGCGCGGTCTGTGCCGCTTCAGCGGAGGGTTCGACGCCTTCAGCGGTAAAGCCGAGACGCAAGGCTGATTGCAGAAACGCACCACTGGAGCAGCCGACGTCGAGCAATCGGACCGCAGTGGAAGGCCGACCCAGTACCGACAACAACTTGCCCAGCCGGCGTGCGCTGTTTTTGTCATGGCGCGATTGCGAACGGGCATCGGGCAGAGTGCCCACCGAGGTGTCGAAGCGGCCGAGCGAGTGCAGGTACTGCGCTTCGGTGGCGTTGCTGATCAATTGCCCGCATTCGCTGCAGCGTCGGAGCGGGCCTTGTTGCAGCGTGATACCGGAATCCGTCAGTGGCGCTGTGCAACCGACCGGACAGACGGGTACATAGGGTAGCGCGTTATCTTCCATAACCCATTGTTTTTAAATAATTAATTATGGCGGCAGCAGGTATGGCCTGCAGACAGTCGCTGGTGCTGTTGATATGGCGGTCGCAGCCTTCCAGCTTGCATGGCACACAGACACCCGGGCCCTGGACCAGTTGCACATTGCCCTGACGTTGATTGCCCAGACGTTGCCAGGGATTGTTCGTTGCGGGATGCCCCTGCGGCCAAGGCCCCCACTTCACCGGATCGGAGGGACCGAACAGGGCAATCGTCGGCACTCCGGATGCCGCAGCCATATGGGTCACTGCGGTATCCGGCCCCACATAAAATTTTGCCCGCGCCAGCAGTACGGCAGTACCGCCCAGCGATAGTTTGCCGCAGAGATTGAGCGCATCAGGCAGCTGTGTGGCGATGGTCTCAACGTAAGCGCGTTCGTCAGCATCCGGGCTGCCGGTCAGCGCAACACGGAA
The DNA here is from genome assembly GCA_966096475.1 of uncultured Burkholderiales bacterium. Lineage (GTDB taxonomy): Bacteria > Pseudomonadota > Gammaproteobacteria > Burkholderiales > SG8-41. Next base: position 2,202 of record CBHTVL010000324.1, on the reverse strand, counting down.
TCCATTGTCGGTCAGCCAGCGTGCGACCTCGATCCAGCCGGCTTCATGCCACATCTTGTAACGGAACTTGGGATAGGGATGCAGTACGGCGAGCGGGGAACAGGCCTTGCCCAGCACGGCATCAATCGCGGCCATGTCTTCCGGTCGTGATGACAGCACGACCTTCCCGATGGGAGGAATGTCCAGTGCGGTAGCCAGCGCCAGATGGGCGCGTACGGTATGCGTGTTGAAGGGATCGAACACCACCCACTGATTGAGCAGCCGCTGCTTCCAGCGCTGACCAGGCTCGTCGACGAGCAGTCCGAGGCTGCGCCGGCCGGCGAGCCAGGCATACAGCGTGGGCCGGTCACCGGGGATCAGCGACAGCGCCAGATCGTAACGACGGAACAGGCGCGCCAGCAGTGCAATATGGCGCACGAGACCCGGACGAGCCGGTACCGTGATCACCCGATCAATATCGGCATTGCCGAGAAGAACGCCTTCGGTGCCGGCGAATACCAGTGCATCAATGCAGCTGTTGGGCCAAGACTGTTTCAGTGAGCGGATCAGCGGTGTGGCCAGCAGCACATCGCCGATGCGGCGTGTGACGACGACGAGGATCCGGCGCGGTGCCTCCGGCACAACGCTCATGAATACTGGCTCAGGCCCAGTTGCGCTTCGATGCGATCCGAGGCGAGCAGGGCTTCGAGCTGACGCTGGTTTTCAGGCAGGCGGCTGCGGTCGTTTTCGCGGTGCCAGAGGTGAAACACCGGTGCGGCGAACCGTGCGCTTTTGTGGCGTACGCCGGCGTGCAGCAGGCGGATCACCAGATCCGAGTCTTCCAGACCCCAGCCCGAGTAACTTTCATCGAGACCATTGACGCGGACCAGATCGTCGCGCCACGCCGAGAGATTGCAGGTTTTGGCGCCGGCCCAGCGATCGGGTGCAGCACGCCGCCAGTCGCCGTCCGGCAGTCTGAGCAGCGGTATCCAGCGGTTGATATCGCCACGAAACCGGGGCAGCAGCCAGGCGGAAAGATTGCGTTCATGAACCGGCAGGCGCAGTTCGAGGGCGCGTTGCGTGAAGGCCTCGGACAGCAGGATGCGGTTGCCGGACAGGAAACAGCCGGTTTCGGCGAGCCGGCAATGTTGCGCAACAAAATCGCGAGGCGGGATGCAGTCGCCGTCCGTGAAAATGATGTAGTCGGCGCGGGTGGCGGCAACGGCGCGATTGCGCACGGCCGCCGCACGAAACCCCAGGTCTTCCTGCCAGACATGGCGCAGGGGGAATGATGCCCGTGCTGCATAGTCGGTGACCACCTTGCGCGTGTCTTCGGTGGAACCGTCGTCAGCGACCAGCAATTCAAAGCGTGGTCCTGTTTGCGCGAGATAACCTTCAAGTACCGCGGCCAGCGCATCCGGCCGGTTGTACGTGGTGACAATGACCGCCGGATTCAACGCGGCTTTCCGTTTTCCAGCATCAGCTTGACGTAGCGGTAGTACGAACCTTCCGCGTTGGCCACGGCCAGGATGAAACCTTCGCGACCGTCGAGAAAGCCGAGCCTGAGGAAGTAGGTGCGGAAGAAGGCCCAGCTGCCGTGAAAAACAGCAGTCGCCAGAGAGGCTTTGCGGCCGCGTTCATGCAGCATGCGTGCGCTGGCGGTCGAATACAGATTCATTTTGCCGAGCATCTGGTCCATGGTCGAAATGGCTTCATGCATCAGCGGCTGCTTGAGTTTGCGCGTGACGCCATTGACCAGCAAGCGCTCGTGTGCGCGATCATCGGAGAACCGTGCGGCATCGCGACGGAACAGGCGGATGACATGATCCGGCCACCAGCCAGAATGTTTCATGTAACGGCCGCAGAAACTGGAGCGTCGCGGAACCGCATAGGCAGCAGCCGTTGGCTTGGCCATGGCGGCGCGCATTTCATCGCGCAATTCCGGCGTAATCCACTCATCGGCATCAATTGAAACCACCCAGTCGCCTGTGGCGAGATTGAGTGCGCGGTTTTTTTGCGGGCCGAATCCGGGGAAATCGGGTGTGACGGAGAAATTCACAGCCAAGGCTCGGCAGATCTCGGCGGTGTCATCGGTGCTGCCCGAATCGACAACGATGGTTTCATCAGCCCAGGCAACGGACTCGACGCAGCGACGGATCATGCTGCCGGCGTTTTTGGTGATGATGATGGCGGAGACGCGCATGTTAGGGGGTGATTCTGGAG